>CBDDRM010000212.1:0-38130 GCA_965233135.1 uncultured bacterium
CACCTGTTCGTACGGGGAATCGAACAACGACTCGAAGCGGCCATGGAATTCTCCCGGCGTCAAACCGAGCTCCCTGCAGGTAGCCGGCGTGGCCGCCAGGAATTCGCCCTCCGGGGAGAAAGCGACCTGCACATCGAAAGGGCTGCCCAGATAGCTCCGGTCGGGATGAACGTTGAAGACCGCATCGCGGCTGAAGCGATGCTGGAACAATTGCCGTTCAATGACGCGAACGGACATCTGCACCAGGGCCAGCGTATGGCGTTGGTGGTAGCGATAGTCACACGTTATGTCGAGAACGCCCGCGACCGCGCCGAACGGGTCGAAAACAGGCGTGGCGGAACACGCCAGGAAATGATTCTGCTGGATGTAATGGTGCCCGGCATACACGACGATCGGCTGGCGCTCGACAATAGCAGTGCCGATCGCGTTCGTGCCTTTTTGATTCTCGGCCCAGGACACCCCGGGTTTGAGCGCAATGTGCTGCGCCTTGGGCAGAAAATCCGGATCCCCCATCGAATGCAGGATGAAGCCTTCGTCACTGCACAACAAGACGACACTGCCGGACCCGGTTAGCTGATGATGCAAATTCTCCATGACCGGGGTGGCGAGGTTGATGAGGCTGCCGTACTGATTGACCACCACCCGCAAATCAGTTTCATCGACGCGCCCGATTTCGCGGATGCGGTCGTGCGCGATGCCGAAAGCGGCGCTGCGCTGCCAGGATCGCTCGATAAAATCCGGGACGATGCCGCGCGGCACCCGCCCATGACTCAGGAAATGTCCATATGCGCGACGGATTGCCGCCACGTCCGTAGATGGCTGAAGCTGTTTCATTCCTGCTCCCCTGACGGGATCGGACCCCTGGGTCAAGACTGCTCCCCGTTGCCTTGATCAGCCGGCTGCAATATAGAGCCGGATGAGCTTTTTCGCGTTTCTGCCGACGCTTGCGATCATACAAGCACAGTGTGAAAGCCCGGTCAACGGACATCGCCGGCGCGACGGGGTTATTGCAGTGCAAGGTCGCAGACCTAATAGAGTTCTCGGGTCGTGCAATTGCGCGCTCGCTTGGGAACAGGCATTCTTTGCGCGATGCAATATCCCGGTTTCCGGTGCGCCTCAGGGGTGACAAACCACGTGCCACCGGCCTCTTTCCATGCCGAATAGCTGTTTGATCCAGGACGCGCAAGCGGGTGGCTGGTGGCAATTTCGCGATGCGCGCGAAGTAGTGGCCGTCACCCGTGTCGAAGACGTGCTGCCCGCATTGCAGCAAATCGCTGGGCGAGTAGAAAGCGAGGGCCTGTGGGCAGCGGGGTTTATCTGCTACGAAGCCGGTCCGGCGTTTGATCCGGCAATCGAATCGCGCGCACCGGGGCATCTGCCTCTGCTCTGGATGGGCCTTTATGCGCCGCCGCGGTTGCAGCAGTTGCCCGATTTGCCGGCCGATGCGGCCGTGCCCCGGTATCGCTGGAATCCGACCGTCACCCGCAGCCAATACGAAGAAGCGATCAGACGGATCCGCGAGCTCATTGCGGAGGGCGAAACTTATCAGGTGAATTACACCCTGCGCCTGCGCGCCGCGCTGGAGGAAGATCCGTGGGCGCTGTTTCTGCGCATGGTGCACGCGAACCAGCCGCGACATAGTGCCTATGTGGATTGCGGGCGCTTTGCCGTGTGCTCCGCATCGCCGGAATTGTTCTTCCGTCTCGACGCCGGCGTGCTGACCAGCAAGCCGATGAAAGGTACCGCCGGGCGTGGCTTGAGCCCCGAGTGGGATCGGCACAAAGCCCTCGACCTGCGACAGTCGCGAAAAAACATGGCCGAGAACCTGATGATCGTCGACATGGTGCGCAACGATCTCGGCCGCATCGCACGCGTCGGCAGCGTGCGGGTCCCCTCGCTGTTCGAACTGGAACGCTATCCCACGCTCTGGCAACTGGCGTCGACCGTCACGGCGCAAACGTCCGCGCCAATTTGCCGGATCCTGCAAGCGCTGTTTCCCGCCGCCTCCATCACCGGCGCGCCCAAGGCGCATACCACCCGGATCATTGCCGGCCTGGAATCCACCCCCCGAGGCGTATACACCGGTTGCATCGGTTATATTGCACCGGGTGCACGTGCGCAGTTCAACGTAGCGATCCGCACGGCCACGGTCGACCGCGAGGAAGCTTCCGTGGAATACGGCGTGGGCGGGGGCATCGTGTGGGACTCCACCAGCCAATCCGAGTACGAAGAATGCCTGCTCAAGGCCCGCATTGTCATCGATACCCCGCCAGAGTTCGCACTGCTCGAAACGCTGTTGTGGGAGCCGGTCAGCGGCTGGTTTCTGCTCGAAGATCATCTCAGGCGCCTTGGCGCTTCCGCGGATTACCTGGATGTAACGCTTGATCTGGCGCAGGTGCGCAACCACCTGACAGCGCTCGCCGGCACGTTCGCTGCCTCGGCGCAGCGTGTCCGGCTGGTAGTGTCACGCAAAGGAGCCATCGCCTGTGAATCGGCGCCCTTGGCGCTTGCCCAGACGCCGGCACGGCTGGTCATCGCTGCCGCACCGATCGATCGCAAAGACCCGTTTCTCTACAACAAAACCACGCGCAGGAAAGTCTATGACGACGCGCGGCGTGCTCGGCCCGACGGCGACGACGTCGTACTGTGGAACGACCGCGGCGAAGTCACCGAAACCACCATCGCCAATCTGGTCATAGAACGCGACGGGCGCCGGGTGACCCCGCCGGTCGCATGCGGTTTGCTGCCAGGCGTGTTCCGTGGGCACTTGCTGGCACGGGGTGACATCGAGGAGCAGATCGTGACGCTTGACGAACTGCGCACTTCTGATCGCATCTGGATCATCAACTCCGTGCGCAAGTGGCGAGTAGCGGAACTGATCGGTTGACCCGCATCAGCGCATTCTTTCGATACGCACGCCCACCTCCCGCGCGTCGGGCACGACCTCGCTCTTTGACAACTCGATGCAGGCCCATTGCGCGCTGAATCTCTCCAGCACTCGCGTGGCAATCGCTTCGGCGAGGGGTTCGAGCAGATGATAGCGATGGGACGCGAAAAGCTCGCGGACGACTTCGACGACCGCCGCGTAGTCTATGGTATCGGCCAGACTATCTGTCTTGCAGGCCGCAATCGCGCGCCGTCCGATCTCGATGTCGATGCGCAGTGTCCTCGGCCGGCGGCGCTCGAACTCGTAGGCACCGATCAGGGTATCGAGCCGGATGTCGCGGATGAATATGACGTCCAGGTTCGCCGCTGGTCTGTGCAGGGCCCGCACGGCCATTTCAGTCGTACTTCAGATAGCGGAAGCGCGGGTCGTCGTTCGGCGTGCCTTCAAGCGCGCCGCCCTGCTTGCCTGGCTGCCACTGAATAACTTCCTCTATCTTGTGCGCGAGTGCGAAATCCTTGTCCGTGACCCCCTTGGCCGTATGCGTCACGAGCTTGACGATCACGAAGGCATACGAGACGGTCAGATCCGGATGATGCCATGCTGCTTCGGCAAGATGGCCCACGGTATTGACCACCATCAACGTGCCTTTCCATCCGCCGGTTCTGAACTTGCGGCGAATCCAACCGTCCTCGTAGTACCAGTGCGGCAACTCGGCAGACAGTTTTTGCTTGATGGCATCTTCACTGTAAGCTTTATCCGTGGATTCGCTCATGGCGCGCTCCGGCATGCTGAAGTTCTCCTGCCAACGCATTCTAGCGGGATATCGCCGTCGCGCCAGCAGGTTCCGTTCGAGGAAGAACACGATTAACATCATCGCATTGTCTGGCCGCGGCTCGACGTTCCAATTTGGAACACTCGCCAGCGGCCACTACCGGTGCGATGCGCTTGCGATGAAACCACACGATCTTCCAGCCGCTGCTGTGCGCCATGTCTAGGGCTGGCGCGCCGCATGTCGCCTGGGTGCTGACCGGCTCGGGACACTATCTCAAGGAGTGCATGGACATTATCCGCGGCCTGAGCGGGGTCGACCTGTTTTTAAGCGAGGCCGCCGCCGAGGTGCTGAAGATGTACGGCTACGATCTGGCCACACTCAAGCAAGGCATGAAAGTATTTCGCGACAACACGGCAAGCAGCGTGCCGGTGACTTTTCTCTACGGCGGCGATTACCATACCGTCGTGATCGGTCCCGCCAGTTCGAACACGGTGGCGAAGTGCGTTGCCGGCATTTCGGACACGCTCGCCACGAATATCTACGCGCAGGCCGGCAAGTGCCGCGTCCCGTCGATCGTGTTCGCGTGTGACACGGCACCTGCGCTTATTTCGGAAGCGCCGGGCGGCGACGTGTGGGTTTATCCGCGCTCGATTGACCTGGAGAACGTGGACAGGCTGGCAAAGTTCGACCACACCACCGTCGTGCTTTCGATCGAGGAACTGAAAGCCGCGCTGAACCAGAGGCTGAGTTGTCCGAGCACATCCTCTTCTTGACCGGCCGGCTTGCCGAGAAAAATCTGCGTCGCGTGATGGAATCCATGCAACCCGCGCCGTTCAGGCATAGCGTCCTCACCCTGTCGCTGCAAGTGGCCGGCCTCATGACTACCGACATGATTCGCCGGCGCCTGAGCGATATGCAGGGTGTGGACCGCGTGCTGGTTCCGGGGCGCTGCCGCGGAGACCTGTCGGCCTTGAGTGCGCACTTCGGTGTCGCATTCGAGCGCGGGCCGGAAGACCTGAAAGACCTTCCCGCTTACTTCGGGCGCGAATCGGCACCGCTCGATCTCTCGCGTCACGACGTGCGCATCTTCACGGAGATCGTTGACGCGCCAAACATGACAGTCGCCGCGATCGTGGAGCAGGCACACGCGTATCGCCGTGCCGGAGCCGACGTCATCGATCTCGGGTGCCTGCCCGAAACGCCGTTCGCGCACCTCGAAGAGGCCGTTGCGACTCTGCGTGCGGCAGGTTTCGAGGTCAGCGTGGACTCCATGGATCCGCAGGAACTGTTGCGCGGGGGCCGCGCGGGTGCGCATTTTCTGCTGAGCCTGAAGCAGGAGACCTTGTGGATTGCGGACGAAGTCGCTTCCACGCCGGTACTCATCCCTTCCACGCCGGGCGATATGGAATCGCTGTATCGCGCCATCGATGCGTTGGACAGGAACGGCCGCGCCTGTCTGGTCGATCCCATCGTCGAGCCGATCCATTTCGGGTTTACCGAGTCGCTGTTGCGGTACCGCGATTTGCGCCGGAACCGGCCCGAGGCAAAGATCCTGATGGGCACCGGCAATCTGACTGAACTGACCGAGGCCGACACCCTTGGCGTGCAAACATTGCTGATGGGCATCATTTCCGAGTTGCGCATCACCAACATCCTGACCACCCAGGTCAGTGCGCACGCCTGCGGCGTCATTCGGGAAGCCGACCGGGCACGGCGAGTCATGTATGCGGCGCGCGAAGCCGGCAGCCTGCCGCAGGGGTTCGATGAGACGCTGCTGGCATTGCATGCGCTCGACCCGTTTCCATGGAGCAGCGAGGAGATCGCCGCGACCGCGGCGCAGATCAAGGACCCGAGTTTCCGGGTGCAGATCAGCCCTGACGGTCTGCATGTATACAACCGCGATGGGCTACGCACGGCGACCGACCCCTTCAAGCTGTTCGAGCACCTTGGCCTCGAGCACGACGGCTCGCATGCCTTCTATCTGGGGGTCGAACTGGCCCGTGCGCAAATTGCCTGGCAGCTTGGCAAGCGTTATGTGCAGGACAGCGAACTCGACTGGGGTGTCGCGCGGGTGCGCGAAAGCACCGATGCGGACGCGCAGTGGGCTGCGCCCACCGGGCGCGATCAATCCAAGGCCCGATCATGATCATGGAGACCATCGTTACCACGCGTGACGAATCGGGCGGCGATCACATCGCGCCCATGGGCATACGCCACGACGGGCAATACATCGTGCTCAGTCCTTTCCGGCCGTCCGCCACGCTAGACCATGTGCTGCGCGAGCGCTGCGCCGTGGTGAATTACACTGACGATGTGCGAATTTTTGCGGGCTGCCTGACCGGGCGCTACGACTGGCCCACATTGCCGCTGGAACACCAGAGCTGCCGCCGGCTGGCGGCCGCGCTCGCGCACTCCGAAGTGCAGCTCGAGCGTGTGGAAGACGATGCAACGCGGCCGCGGCTTTATTGCCGGGAGATCGCACGTGTGACGCATGGCGCCTTCGGCGGCTTCAATCGCGCGCAATCCGCGGTCATCGAAGCGGCCATTCTGGTGAGCCGCCTGAATATGCTGCCGCAGCAGAAGATCGACACCGAGATGGCCTACCTTGCGATCGGCGTGGAAAAGACCGCTGGCCCGCGCGAGCTGGAAGCCTGGGGTTGGCTCAAAGCGCATATCGATAAATTTCGCAGCGAAGCGGGCGCCGCATGACCATGATGCTGGCCAGCGTGCGCTCGCTGGACGAAGCGCTGCTGGCGCTCGACGCCGGCGCTGACCTGATCGATCTCAAGGAGCCCTCGCGCGGCGCGCTGGGGGCGCTCGACCATGCGTTAGTGCGCATCTGCGTGCAAGCGATCCGCAGGCGCCGGCCGGTCAGCGCCACGATCGGCGATATTCCGGACATGGATCCGCAGGCGATGACTGACGCCGTGGAACGCATGGCGGCAACCGGCGTGGATTTCATCAAGATCGGATTCTTCGCGCACCCGCGGGCGAGCCTTTGCGCAAGAGCCTTGTCCGCCAGCCGGGCGAGTCTGGTCGCAGTGCTGTTCGCCGATGAGCGCTACGAGCTCGCGTTGCTCGACGAACTCGCCGACAACGGATTCGCCGGCGCGATGCTCGACACCGCGCGCAAGACCGGCAAGACGCTGTGCGACTGGCGCACCGAAGCTGAACTCGAATCATTTGTGAATCGCGCGCGTGCCCGGCGGCTGTTGACCGGCCTGGCGGGCTCGCTGCGACACGAAGACGTGGCCGCGCTCGTCAGGATCGCACCGGATTATCTTGGCTTTCGGGGCGCCCTGTGCCGAAACGGCGAGCGTGAACGCATCCTCGATCCGGCTGCTTGCGCCCGCATTCGCTCTTCGATTGCGATGAACGTTGCCGTTTGACCCGATTTCATCCGGGCGCGGTCGCCGGTTGCTTGCGCCGCTCGCCGACGCGGCGCTCGGCAAAGGCAATCGGGAGCACGAACATGCGCCGGTTGCCATCGCGCAATTCGATGTCGATCCCGCCGCGGACGGGCCGGCGCGGGCGCAAGAGGGCGTGCAGGTGGGTCGGCCCTACCGTGAAATTGTAGATGTCATGCATGGCCGGCGCATCGCTCGGGCGGCTGACTTCGAAATCCCGGCATAGCATCGCCGTCACCATCTTGATCTGCAGCATCGCGAGTTTTCTGCCGGGACAATAACGCGGGCCGCCGCCAAAAGGCATGAACGCCTTCATGTTGTGCGCATCGGTACTTTCGCCCGCCCCCTGCAGCCAGCGCTCGGGCCGGAACTCCGAGGCCCGCGCGAAGTTCGCTTCCTGCATGCCGACGTAACCGCTCAGCGCGAGGATGGGGGTGCCCTTGGGCACGATCACGTCCTGGATCTGCACGTCCTCGTTGGGCTCGAGAAAAAGATGCCCGCCGACGGGCTTGCAGCGCATGGCCTCGTTGGCAAAAGCCTCGATGTACTGCAGCCGGTCCGGCGTTGCCGGATCCTGCCAAGGCTGCTCGGTCATGCCGAAAACCCGATCGACCTCCTCCTGCACGGCAGCCTGGACGCGCGGATATTCCATCAAGAAGTGAATCATGTAGGAAAGGGTATTGGCGGTCGTGTCTTCCCCGGCCAGCAGCACAGTCATGACATTGGCCGCAATCTCTTCGTCGGAAGGGCCTTCGTCGTCGCGCTCCTGCGCGGCAACCAGCGCCTCGAGCAGATTGCTCGGACTTTCGCGAAGCGACGGGGTGGCGGCGAGGCGCGCGCGCGTCTCTCCGATCAGCTCATCGATGAATGTTCCGATTGCTTTCACGGCGACCGCGACCTCGCGGTCTTCGCGCAACGGCATGTAGCGCCAGTATGGAAACAGCGCGGTCTGGCGCCGCGCGATAGCCGGAAACAGCTTGTCCAGATGCTTCTGGATCGGATCCTTTCTTTGCTCCAGCGTGTTGATGTCCCGCCCGAACGCAAGCCCGCTCGTTACATCCACCGTCAAACGCATCAAATCGGAATGGACGTTCACCGCGGTGCCTGCCATGGCTGTGCGCCACCAGCGCCTGCGCAGCCGGCCGGCGACTTGCTCGAACCTGGGAATGAACTCCCGCACATGGCTCGCATTGAGCATGTGCATGACGTACTTTCGCTGGCGCCTCCAGTTGGCACCCTCGGCAGAAAACAGGCCGTTGGCCCTGATGTCGACCAGAATCTGCTCGATCTTGTTCCACCGGCGATAGCGCTCGGGCCGATCCCGCAACAGTTTCTGTATGATCTCCGCGTCCGCGATCGTGAGAATTTTCTGAGTGGCCACCCTGAACACGAACATCGCGCCAAACCGGTCAGCCCACCCGCTGATGATCCGGTGCAACTCCCTCGGTTTCAGATCCAAAGCATTCCCAAGCAGCGGAAGGCCATGCGGGCCGGGCAGGTCGTTCAGCTTGCGCAGCGTTCTACTCGGATCCGAGGCCGAGGTAATCGGCATGGCAGGGTCTTCCAATTTGATCTCCCGAGAGGTGGAATTCAGGTTTGCAATGCGCACGCCGGACCATCTGATGGCGTGAAGCGCCGGTCGTGAATGCCGGTGGATGTAGAGCGTTGGAGCGCGCGGGGAATGTGTCGGACTGACTGCGCAAAAAGGACGGATTGCCATCACGCCATGCCGCCTTGTGGCGGTGGAGTCGTCGGGCAGACCGGACCGGCCCGCCCTTCGCGGTTACTGCGCTGGAAGACTCCAGCCTCATCGCTTGTTCTTCAAGGCGTCGGCATCAACATGAAGGGCGAAATGGACTCCTTTGATTTCTTGCCAGCAGCATAACGCCGCTTTGCGTTCTTGCAAAGATCTATCCTGAATTCGTCAGCACCTTGGGGCCTTCTGCAACGAGCAGTCGCTCGGCGGCCTGTTGATCGCCAGCACCCAGCACCACGATGCGCGCCTGCAATCCGGCCGTAAATTCCGCAAAGGCGGCATCGACCCAGCCGCGGCGCCCGAGTTCTGCGACGTCGGGCGGCGGCGTATCGACCTGCATGGATTTCAACAGCAGCAATCCCCGCGCATCCAGCCTGCGCGCAAGCCACGCCGCGAGGCTATCGGAGGTCACATCCCAGCTCTCGACAATGGCCGTATCCGCCACCACCATGTCGTAAGGCATCCATACCGGGATCTGTCCCACGGAGCGGATCGCCTGCATCTGTCCGGCATCGGTGGCCGGAACGAGCAGCGTTCGCATTCCGGCAAGAACTTTTCCGAACTGTTCCATCGCCCGCAGCGCCTTGTGGTGCGCGACGCGATCGTCGAAAGCCTCGCGCGCCTGCGCTGCGCGAACCTCGTCGGCCCACGGCCCGCCGCCGGGTACCAGCACGATCCTCCCCGCTCCCGCGCTCGTGAGCACGTCGAGCCAGCGTGACAATTCCGCGGACCCCGCAAGGCTGCCCCCCAGCTTGACCACCCACGGGGTCACGTCCGAATTCCGGACTGCGCCAGAAGTGCGACCGCCACCGCCGGCGCGCAACTTGCGGCCCACGACCCGGCTCCTGGGCCGGCGTCGATCAGCGTATCGAAATCGCGATAACGCAAGCCCAGTCGCGCAGCCAGCTTTCTGGCCACGAACCGGCCGGTGCCCGCGCCGACCAGCGGACCGCGACCGACGCCCTGAGTCCGTGACAACACGTGCTCGCATGCCTTGCGGATCTGCTGCAACTGCAGCTCAGCCAGCTCGCGGGCGCAGCGTTGCCACCGGGCGAGCGGCGCGGACGCGCTTTCCCGGCCCACCATGCGCGCCAGGCGGCGCGCACTGCCCTGCAGGGTCTTGGCTCCGTGGTCCGCGGCGGGAAGCTGATCCGCGCCGGGAGAAAGTTCACCCGTCAACCGGTACACATCCGCCATGGTCGCGAAATGTTCCGCCATCGCCGGAATCCATTGCCCATCGAAGGGTATCCGGTTCGCGAGCGCCATGACGGGCGTGCGCACGACGCCGGTATAGACCAGTTCCTGCGCAACCAGCCGCTGCGCATCGCTGAAGCCGTCAACGCGGAGCACTCCGTCGCGGATTGGCACCAGGTCGGTGGTGGTACTACCGATATCGACGAACAGTGCATCGGATATGCAGCGCGCTACCCACTGCGCGCTGGCCGCCCAGTTTGCCGATGCCACCGCGTCGGGCTTGCGCGCAGCATGGCGGGGCGTCAGAAAGCCCTCTGGCCCCGCATAGAGCCAGATTCGCGTCGAGGGTACCTTCGTTGCAAAACGCGCGATGATCGACTTGACGCCGTGTGCGCGATCGCGGAACACGTCTGCCAGTTCCCCGGTCATGGTGACCGCGTGCAGCCGCGCTGCGGGCAGGCGCGAGAGCGCCGAACCGATCTCGGCGTCGAGTTGCTCGAGTCCGAGCCACAGCGCACAGGGCCGTTGCGCTGCCCGCACCACCCTGCCCCCGGCATCGACAGCCGCCACTTTCAGATGCGCACCGCCAATATCCCAGCCCATCACGACGTCAGCCTGCATGCGCGAACTCCACGTCGACCGCACGTGCCGGGCGCGATTCCCATCCGGCGTCAAGCGACGCAGGCAACTCCAGAACGAGTCGCGCTGCATTGAGTCCGTTCGCGCGGCGCAACCCGGCGTACGCTGTCGTCAGTCTGGGATTCACTTCGAGTACGACCGGTCCGCAAGCCGTCTCGATGAAATCCACGCCGCTGTAACCCCATAGCCCGGGTAACGCCCGCGCAATGGCACCGGCCAGCCGCTCGTAGCGCTGGTCGGCATCCGCCACCGCTCCTACGCTCACGCCGCGAAACTCGATAGCGTCGCCGACGACCCGGATGTTCTGCCGATTGCATGCCATCACGCGCGCGCGTCCCCCGCAAGCCAGCAGAGACAAGCTGCGCGCCTCGCCTTCCAAGTATGGCTGGAACACCATCCCGGCACTGCCATGACTACGAAGCCATCTTTGCAGCGACGCGCGTCCATCAAACAGGTGCGTATGCTGGCAACCCGCGCCGTCATCCGGTTTGATCACAATCGGGCCGACGTCGGGTGGAAGTTCATCGATGTGCCCATACACGGGAATCGCGGCGACACCGGCACGGGTCAGGACCTCCACGGTCGCGCGCTTGCTCGTGGTAACTCTCACGGCCTCCGGCCGGCATCCCAGGAGCACGCGTTGCGCTTGCAGAATCTCGCGCGTGATGTGTTCCAGCACCCCGCCCGCTTCGGGTGCTATCGGCCAGACTGCATCGACCGCGTGCAACGCGCGATGGAATGTCGGCCAGAACTCCCCGGCAGAAGTGACGCGATAAGCGCTCGCAGCCGGTCCGCTGTCCAGACGCGCATCGCGCAGCACGACGACTTCCACGCCCGGAATCTGCATGAGATCATCCACCAGGGCGCGCAGCATGGCGTCGCCTTCAGGCGCCAGCTTTGACAGGTGCGCATCCCCCACCATGGCACCGCCGGTAATATGTTCATAAGCCAGAATCTTCATGAAAGAGGCTGCCGGTGACCGGCTTCGCGTTGATTCCCGTGGTTGACCTCAAGGATGGCATGGTAGTGCATGCACGCGAGGGCCGGCGCGAGCAATATCAACCGCTGCGTTCCTGTCTGGTCGACGGCGCAGAACCTGCGCACGTCGTGCAAGCCCTGCTTGCGCTGCATCCGTTTCAAACACTGTACGTTGCCGACCTGGATGCGATCGAGCGGCGGGGAGACAACCTCGACATCATCCGATCGCTGCGCGCGTTGTATCCCACGCTCGATCTTTGGGCAGACACCGGCATCAATGACCAACCCGGCCTCATCCGCTGGCTCGACGCTGGGCTGGGCCTTCCGGTCATTGGCAGCGAATGCGTGGAGGATGCCGGGTTCCTGGCCGGCCTTCACGAGCAGGGCGAGCAGTCCTCTGCAGTGCTGTCGCTGGACTTTCGAGGCGCACAGTTCCAGGGTCCACCCGAGCTCCTGAATCAGCCCGAGCGCCATTGGCCACCGCGCGTCCTGGCCATGAATCTGCATCGGGTCGGCAGCGACCATGGGCCTGACCTGGCGTTGATCGTCGAGCTGGCCAGACGAATCGGCGGTTGCAACGTCTATGCTGCGGGCGGTGTGCGATCCATCTGCGATCTGCAACAGATCGTCGCCGCGGGTGCCGCCGGTGCGCTGCTCGCAAGCGCGCTGCACGACGGGCGCCTGGGCTCCGCCGACCTGGCGAGATTCGAATCCGATCAGGCGGGCACGACAAAAAATCAGCCCGCTTCGTAAAGGCGAAGCGGGCCGCTCGAGGGTCCTGAAAGGTTATTTATGGGCCTGGAACGGGTGATCCACGGAACCCCGCTTCGCGGTGACTTCGGAGGCTTTCGGTTCCCCCTTGATGGCACGCGCGATCGATTCCTTCACCGCCTTGTAGTTATAGTCCTGGATCTTTTTGTCGTCAGCGGCTTGCCAGTGGATGAACACGCCGACGCAAATGAACAGATTATCGGCTTCATCGGCCGGAATGACGCCCTCGGCCACACTGTCGGCCACCGCCATGGCCACGGCGCGCTGCGCGGGCCCGAACATCTGGACCGCCTGCTTGGCGCCTTTGATGGTGACTTTGTTGAACATGACGGTGGCCGGCTTGCATAACAGGTTGGGCGCAACGACCGCGAGCAGTGAAGTGAAACCGTCCTTGTTGTTCGTCAGCGCATTGCAGAATGCCGATTCAACGGCGCTGCCACGCGGACCGATCAACAGATCGATGTGCGCCACTTCGTTGCCGTCGCCGACCAGGGATTCGCCGACGCATACTCCGTTTATTTTCGCCATTTACTCCTCCTTCGGTTCTGATTGTTGATCGAACACGGGCTGTGGCCCGCTGACTGACTGCGAACTCATCCACTGGCGCCGATCGCGGTGCGTGTGCGCCGCGAGATGTGCTCCAGCGAATCCTCCAGACCCGTCGCGACCAGGGCGGCCACGGTCAGATCGGCCGTGGTACCCGGATTGATGGATCCTGCCTTCAACTTGCGATCAAACGCCTCCAGGGAAGGCATCAACTGCGCGGGGTCGCGTGCACGCCCCAGCGACTGACTCAGATCGAGCGCCTGTGCACTGACCGACGCGGCCACTTGCGGCCCATGTTTGCGCATGATGTGCGTATCGGCAAAACCGGCCAGCAAGATCAAATAAGCATGCACGGCAGCCCATTCGCGGCTGTCCCAGCGCGCCAACGCGTCACGAACCGCGGGCACGCCGGTCTCGAACACATCGCGGTAATCGGTTACATACTGCAGGGCGATGCGGTCGCGGCTGCGCGCTTCATGCATCGCTTCGCGCAGCGAGACGCGGGCCGGCTGCGCAACGTCATGACGCACGGCGCGGCCAAGCCCGCCCGGCGCGGCCAGCCGAATGGCGTGGTAGGCCGTTTCGGCATCGTCCCGGTCAAGCCGCGCGAGCACGCCTTGCAAGCGTTCGCGCAGATTCAAGCTGTCCATGGCATCGGTCGCAGCGTGTGCGAGTGGCGCACACAACAGCACGATGCCCAGGTTGGTGTTGAACGGCACGACCGCGCGCGTTGCCTCGATGGCGCTCAGGATGCGTTGGCCGACTTTCATGCCTGGCGCCGCGATCACCGCAGCGATCGCATGCGCGCTGGCGATGAAATGCTGCGCCTGCATGCCGTGGCCGGGAGATGCGATGCTGACATTGCCCGGCTTGAACGCATGCACGTCAGTGATGCAGGCCTCCCGCATGGCGTTCGCCACGCTGGCAGGGTCGAGACGCCAGGCCCCGGTCTTCATGCCACCGACTGCAGCGCCGGGCGCTGCAGATGCCGGTTGACGAAATCATCCGCCAGACGCTGCGCGATCCTGGCCGGCGTGACGCTCTGGAGTCCTTTCCACGCCGGGATGCCGTTGACCTCGATGACCTGTGTCCGGCCGGCGCGATCGCGAATCAGGTCAATGCCCGCGTAGTCCATCTGCAATGCATGGCATGCCTTGCAGGCAAGTTCGATCACGTCGTTGCCATCGCCCGGCTCGAGCGCCACGCAGATGCCGCCCTGCGAGACGTTGGTGATCCAGCTCTTCCCCTGCCGCTTCATTGCCGCGACGGCGCGGCCGCCGACCACGAATACGCGATAGTCGTGCCAACCGGTGTCGCCGGATGGGACATAGCGTTGCAGGTAGAACACACCGTCGTACTCGGCTGCAGGCGGCAATGTGTCCGGGGAAGCAATGCGCTTCAGACCAACGCCTTGCGAACCGAACAGCGGTTTCATGACCAGTTCGCGCCCGGCCGCAGTCTCCCGGCGCACGAGTTCGGCAGCCTCCTCCTGCGATTCCATGACCCACGTCGCGGGCGTCGCGATCCCCGCGTTTGCCAGCACAAAGCTGGTCATGGCCTTGTCCACCGTGCGTTCGATCGCGCGGCCATCGTTGTACACGGGAACGCCAAGCAGCTTGAGCGCATGCAGGATATCCAGGCGCAGCACCACTTGCTCCAGCGTACCGCCCGGCACGCCGCGCACGAACACACCCCGCGGCAGACTCTTATCGAATCCGGGGATGACGACATGACGCCCGGGCTGGTGCAGGTCGAATCGGCAATCGCGCAGTGACGCAAAACAAGAATCGATACCGAGCGACCCAAAGGCGTCGCGCAGTTGCGCGCCATGCCAGCCGGGGTCGTCGGTCAGGATGGCGATCCGCTCGCGCTCTTCTGGTTCTGCCGTCATATCGTTCAAGTCCTGTGGGCCCGTCAGCCTCTGAAGGATTGTTCCAGCAACTCGTCGTTGACCGCGCCGGCTCGGAAAGTGTTGCCGCTGTCGAGCGCCGTCACCACCACCGCGGCAGGCGCAAACAGGTGGGCATCGATGCGATAAAAATCATATTCGGCTTCCTGGAATACACGCGCAAAAGGCTGGCCATAGTGCCGGGACATGCTCGAGGGCAGATTGGTCGCCAGACGCTCTGCCTCTGCATCGTCGCCACTTACGAACAGCTGGACTCGCCCGCCGAACAGGATCGCGTCATTGGTGCGACCCATAGCCGTCAAAAAGTCGGCCGCAGGCGGCGGCAGCGGCGCGCTGCCGGCGCCATCCACGATCCGATGCAGGGGAAATCCGAGGGTGTGCGCCTTATGCAGCGCCACCTCGAGCACGCGCGCGACGATCTGCACCGTTCCGGCCAGACTGCGGGTCGGGGTCAGGATCAGCGTGACCTGCTCAGGCGTAACGCCGCAATCGCGCGCGATTTTCTCGCTGATCTCGATCGGCGGAGGCTTGTCGACTTCGAGCACGATGCAAACCGCTTCGGCACGATCGCGGTACGACAATTCCGCGAATAGCTCCTCGCGGGCCGCGGCCGCCCGGCCGGGTCCGGAACCGAGCGCCCGAAAAGCTTTCTTGCCTTCCCCGTACGAGAGGCTCCAGCCTGCATACTGGCTGGCCAGACACGCCAGCACAGGATCCGCGCAGTGCACGCAAAGCGCCAACGGCCAGGATGTCAAGCCGGACGCTAGCAGCGATACCCGGCCCAGTGCGCCCATGCAAATGGCCGCCACGCGTAAACCGGCTTCGATTCCTCCGCGACACGCGATGCCGCAGTCCACCACCACACAACCGTTGTCCAGTTTTTCCACGTTCAGGCGCAGAGCTGCCGCCTGCCCGATGAGCTCACGCACCAGCGGTGCTGCCAGTGCATTGACGCTCGGCCAGTTCGCAGCGATCGCCTGTTGACGCGGATCTGCCGCAACAGCGGCTTTCGTGTCGTTGACGTTCATGCCGCTTTGCGCAGCAACCACGCGCTGATCGATGCATGGCGCAGTCTCACGAGTTCGCGCGCCGCCTCGCTCGACCGCGCTTCGGCATGCACACTACAAACCGGCGCGCCAGCCGGAATGAAACTGCCGCAGTCGGGCAGGTCGGTGCACCACTGCGGCCAAGTCATTGCAGCGGGCATCCGCAAGGACTCACTGGCGTAAACGATTGCATGTCCACGCGCCCGGCCGAGCTGCGGTATCTGCGGCAGTTCGCCGGCACAGGCGCGCAAGTGCAATGCCAGCAACCCGGCCTCGCAATCCCAGAGTTCGATGGTCGCGGGAGGCCGCGGGTTGATCTCCAGCACATGCGCATCGCAATGCGCATCGAGAATGAAGTCGAGACCGTTCAAACCGGTCAGGCCGGTCGCGTGCACTAGCCGCCCGACGATATCGGCCACGCGCGCCTGCAACGCGCGCGCGACGCCGACCCTGCTCACCGCGCCGCCATAACAATACGGGCCACCCTTCGCCGCGTGCGCCGTCCACTGTTCATTGAAACCGATCAGTCGCGCCTCCCGCCCGTTGGCGATGAATAGCACCGAAAGGGTTCGCCCCGCTTGCCACTTTTGAAAGTAACGTCGCGCCCGCGCGCGATGGCGCGGTCGCGCGGCCTTCACATGACTTCCGCCTGCGCCCCCGGTGCGCTTGATCAGCCACCCTGCGGCGTCGGGGGGGGGCTCGAGCTGGACTTGCGGATGCAGGATTCCAAAAGAATCCAGCAACGCAGAAAAAATGACCGGGTCCTTTACGCGAGCAACCGTATCCGGGGTGTTTCCCAGCAACCGGCGTCCGCGCGCCAGTTGCGCCAGGAGTTCGGGGCGCCCCTCGAAGCCCGAGCCGTAAACCAGGCCGGCGCACCGTTGCGGCGGACAGAGTTGTCGTGCAGCGGCAAGCACCCGGCGCGCATCGAATTTCCCGCTTACGGTTGCCACACGCTGGCTTGCCACGCATAACCCGCGCAGATCCGTATCGTTGAACAGGTCGAGCACTACGACCTTCAAGCCCGCGCGAGCGGCCGACTGCGCGAGCGCGCGGCCGGAAGCGGACACGATCAGCAATGGGTAGCGTTCAATCGATTCCGGCATGTTTGCGTGCTTGCGCAAGTGCATCGCGCAAGTCGAGATAGACGGCCTTGTCGGCCTGGAGCATGGTTTCGAGCAATCCGCGCTGGGTCTGGTACTTGATGTTGCCGATCGCCAGCGCACCGATGCCCACTGCCTTGCCAGACGCGGCCCGCAGCGGCTTGCCGTCATCCATGGCGTCGATACCCTCTACGCCGGAAGGCGGCACGGCATTGACGTCGGCCGCAACGACCAGCCTATCGGCCACCGCGAGCATGGCCTGGTCGATGACCCGATGTCCGGCCTTCGCGGTCGCCAATGCCACGTCCGCCCTGCGCATGAAGTCGGCCTTCAGAGCAGCGGTGTCGGCCGCGATTGCGTCCATGCGCGTGCCATAGCGCGCATTGCATTCCTCGGCAGCACTGCGAGCGCGTTTGATATCGCGGCCGACCAACCCGACGTGTGCGCCGGCCTGCGATGCAAGCACCGCCGCCGCTGCACCCACGGGTCCGCTGCCGCCGAAAATCATGACGGTCTTACCCTTCAGAGCGGTGTCATGGCTGCGCTTCAAGTGCTTCTCGACGGCAGCCACCATCGCGGCGGCCGTCGTAAATGCGCCGCTTGGATCGACCAGTACCGACACTTCGAAGGGTGGCACCATGGCTTTGCGCGCAGCATCGAGCATGTCCATGGCAAGACCGGCCTCACGCCCGCCAATGAACAACGCAGTGCGTCGCGCGCCTTTGGGTCCGCGCGAAAAGATTGCATCCTGCGTGAGCGCTGTCACCTGATCGAGGCTCACTTGCGTATAAGGCACGACCGCATGGTAGCCGGCGTCATAGGCCATGTTGACATCGAACGGGCTCGCTTGCGCGGCCGGCGTGAACAGATGGAGAAGTTGCGGCTTTTCCACGATCGAACCGTTTGTCAGTTGCGCGAAAATTTCAGGCGGAAGCCGCGCTGGATTGCAGGAACTCGACGTCGCCGCCGCGATTACGCCCCTTGCAGGGCAGGAATTGCAAAGGCCCCGCCTCGCCCCAGCGTGACTGCGCCGCGCGCACCAGCGCGTTGGCGCGGTGCTCGTCGGCGACGATGGCAAATCCGGTCGGACCCCAGGAACTCTGCCCGACGCCGGGAATGCCCTGACGCTCGATCCAGGCGAGCGCCTCGGCCACCGTCGGGCTCGCGAATCGTCCGCCTTGCGCCGGTGCGAAATAATCGCCGGTGAGGCGTTGCAGTTCGCCAATCGCACTGCCGAAGGTTTCGAAATCGCTTTCGGCCAGCGCTGGCAACGCTTGCATCATCATCAGACGGCACAGCCTGCTGGCCATCGTTTCGGGAAACTCCGGCAGACTCTGGAACGCGGCCGTTTCGACCTCACCATGCAAGCCGCGCGAGGCGCGCTCCAGAACCAGAACAATGCGCCAGTCTTCTGGAAAGTCGATGCGGGCAATGATCGGCGGCGGCTCGTCGCTCACGCCTTTGCCGCCGTCTACCAGAAAGCCGCCGAACTCGAACGCTCCGGCGCCAATGCCTGAGCGCTGGCCGCGCTGGGCAACGGCCGCAATCTCGCGCACCGCCGTATCGCGCCGATAAAGCCGCGCCAATGCAACCCCCACGGCAATGCCGAGCTGCGTGCCCGATCCCAAGCCTATATGTTCCGGAATATCCGAAGCGATATGAAGTTCAAAATCGTCCGGCAGGTGGTAACGCTCACGCATTGCGGCGGCAAAACGTGTGGCGCGCCGCGCTTGCGACCCGGCAATCGCCAGCGACGCCGCGCGGCGCGCGGTCAATGCAATAGACGGTCGATCGAGCGCCATGCCGACGCTGCCAAAGCGTCTTCCCCTCGATCCGTTCAAGTCCAGGAAACCGAGGTGTAGTCTTGCGGGAGCGGTAACGGAAACGATGGGCACGCGCGTCCTCATGGTCCGATGTCCGGGCGCCGGGTCATTGCCAGCTACGTGTGCCAGGGCGCTATTGAGTTAAAGTTTACATCGCAGGAACGATCGATTCATCGAAAAGATTATCTGCGCGCGGTGTTCAGTTTCGGAGCATCGCCGCTCCAGCTGTACCGTAATGCGACACATCACCCGGGACCGAATATTGATGACGGCGCGAAATGTCTGATTTGCAGGAGTTCACCGACGTCCCTTGTCCGTTCTGCGGATTGCTTTGCGACGATCTGCACATTGCAGTACAGGCCGGCGCGGCCGCCGTGCGAGCCAATGGTTGTGCGCGCAGCCGGCAACTCTTCGCAGCAGGCTCGACTGAGACCGCCAGCGCCGCCATCGCGGGCAAAGGCGCGACCTTCGAGCAGGCGCTTGCCCACGCCATCGGACTGTTGCGCGGTGCCCGGCGACCGCTTTATCTGGCGGCCGGCACGGACGTCGCCGGCATGCGCGCGCTGATCGAACTGGCGGAGCGCACCCGCGGGATCGTCGATCACGTCAATAGCGAGGCGATGTTTCGCAATTTGCGCGTGCTG
The DNA here is from genome assembly GCA_965233135.1 of uncultured bacterium. Classification (GTDB taxonomy): domain Bacteria; phylum Pseudomonadota; class Gammaproteobacteria; order Burkholderiales; family JACQAP01; genus JACQAP01. The sequence continues at coordinate 19,476 of CBDDRM010000212.1, forward strand.
CAGGACACTGGCTGGATGAGCACGACGCTGACCGAGGTCCGCAACCGCGCCGACCTGATGATCGTCGCAGGAAGCGAAATCGGAAGCCGGTTCCCGCGGCTGTTCGAACGCTGCTTCGGCGAATTCGATACGCTGTTCGGCCTCCGGTCGCGCGAGTTGGTCGTGCTCGGAGAGCCGCCGGAGAATCTCCCTGACGCACTCCGGCGCGCGACCACGTGTCTGGCGGTCAAGACGCCGCAATTAGCCGAATTCTTTGCAGCACTGCGCGCATTGCTTGGTAACCGCAGTCTGCAGGCGAGAACCATTGCCGGCGTGTCCGTCGAACAGCTCGCCGCGCTGGCCGTGCGTATGCGCAATGCCCGATACGGAGTACTTACCTGGGCCGCAGCGGAACTCGATTACGCGCATGCAGACCTCGCGGTCCAGTCGATGTGCGAAGTCGTGCGCGAGCTCAATGCGGGCACGCGCTTCAGCGTTCTGCCACTGGGGGGGAGCGACGGCGATGTGACCGCTCAACAGATCACGACCTGGCAAACCGGTTTTCCAGTCGGTGTTGAGTTCAGCGACGGCATGCCCGCGCCTCGAACGCCCCGCTCACCGCTGCAGACGCCCGCCCGGCACGCGGACGCGGATGTACTTGTTTACGTATGCGCGATCGATCCGGCGAGAACCATGCCGGAAACCGGGGTGCCTTCGATCGTCATTGGCCGCGCGGGCATGCGGCCCGGGCCCTGTGAAGTATTCATTCCGGTCGGCGTGCCGGGGTTGCATCACGCGGGGCATCTGTTCCGCAGCGACACGGTCGTGGCCCTGCGCATGCGCGCGCTCGCCCCTGCCCGGCATCCGCCAGCCAGCGCGGTTTTGCAACGGTTCCTCGACACCCTGGAGGCCGATTGATCAAGCTCAGCGGCGCGCGCATCTACGACCCGGCGCACGGCATCGACGGCGAGCTTCGCGACCTCTACGTCGATCGCGGCCGCATCGTGGACGCGCCCATGGCCGGTACGCCCATAGATCATGAATACGACCTCAAAGACCGCGTCGTCATGGCCGGCGCCATCGACCTGCACACTCATATCGGCGGCGGCAAGGTCAATCTCGCGCGCGCCATGCTGCCCGAAGACCATCGCGCCAGCTGTTTTGCCCGCACCGGCATTACCCGTTCGGGCAGCGGCCTCATCGCACCCTCGACGTTCGCGGCCGGTTACCGATACGCGGAAATGGGTTACACCGCGTGTTTCGAACCCGCCATGCTGCCGGTAAACGCGCGCCAGGCGCACATGGAAATGGCCGATACGCCGATCGTGGACAAAGGCGCTTACGCTTTGCTGGGCAACGACGATTTTCTGCTGCGCATGCTGGCCGCGGGCGCCGACCAGAACCTCATCAACGATTACGTCGCCTGGACACTGCACGCCACCCAGGCCATCGCCATCAAGGTCGTGAATCCGGGCGGCATCAGCGCGTTCAAGTTCAATGCCCGGCAATTGAATGTCGATGAGCCGCATCCCCATTACCGTGTTTCGCCGCGTGCCATTGTCGGCGCGCTGACGCGTGCGCTTCACGAACTGCGCATTCCGCATCCCCTGCACGTACATGCGAGCAATCTGGGCGTGCCGGGCAATGTCGCCTCGACGCTCGCGACCATGGAAGCCGCCGAAGGCCTGCCCCTTCATCTGACGCATATCCAGTTCCACAGTTACGGCACCGAGGGCGAGCGTAAATTTTCTTCCGCCGCCGCGCAGATTGCCGAGGCCCTGGAGCGTCACGTCAACGTATCCGCAGATGTCGGCCAGATCATGTTCGGGCAGACCGTGACCGCATCGGGCGACACCATGGCGCAGTACCGCAACGCCCCGCATGCGCATCCTCGCAAGTGGTTATCCATGGACATCGAGTGCGATGCCGGTTGCGGCGTCGTGCCGTTTCGCTACCGCGACGGCAACTTCGTCAATGCGCTGCAATGGTCCATCGGCCTGGAGTTATTCCTGCGCGTGAAAGACCCGTGGCGCGTGTTCCTGACCACAGATCACCCTAACGGCGCGCCTTTCACGAGTTATCCGCACCTGATCCGGTTGCTGATGGATCGGAGTTTCCGCAACGAGAAACTCGCGCAGATCCATCCGGGCGCCGCGGCACACAGCCAGCTCGCCGCGCTCGAGCGCGAATACTCCCTGTACGAGATCGCCATCATGACGCGCGCGGCACCGGCCCGGAGCATCGGGCTCTCTGACCGCGGACACCTCGGGCACGGTGCGGCGGCCGATATCACCGTCTATCGCGACCTGCCGGATCGCGAGGCGATGTTCTCCAAACCGCAATACGTATTCAAGGACGGCGAGCTCGTGGCGAAGGAGGGCTGCGTCGTCAAGGCCGTGCGCGGCGCCACGCACGTCGTGCGGCCGGAGTTCGACCGCGGCATCGAACGAAATCTGAGGGAGTACTTCGAGCGGTATCACACGCTGCGTTTCGACAATTTCGCCATCTCCAGCGACGAGCTGACCGAGTTCGGCAGTCGCGAAACGCTGGTGCACGACTGCCGAAGGCAGGTCCGATGATCCGCAACGGCGTGGCGATCGACGACACCTTTGCCGAGGCCTTCGGCATGCGCGCAACGCGCCTGCTGATCACGGCGCTCAACCCTGCGTGGGCCCGCCACGCGGCAGTGTCGCTGACCGGTTTCGCCACCTCGGTCATCGGTTGCGGTTGCGAAGCCGGTATCGAGCGTGAGCTTGCCCCCGAAGAGACGCCGGATGGACGGCCCGGTATTGCCGTGCTGCTGTTCGCCGTTTCCGGCAAGGAACTGGCGAAGCAGGTCGAACGGCGCGTCGCACAGTGCGTACTCACGACGCCAACTTCCGCGGTGTTCGCCGGGCTCGAGGGAGAGCCGGTGAACCTCGCGCGGAATCTGCGCTATTTCGGCGATGGCTTCCAGAACTCGAAGGTCATCGGCGGCAAGCGTTACTGGCGCGTGCCGGTCATGGACGGTGAATTCCTCGGCGAGGAAACCACCGGCATGATCAAGGCCGTGGGCGGTGGCAATTTCCTGGTGCTTGCGCGCGGCCAGGCCGAGGCTTTGCGGGCATGCGAGGCGGCGATCGCAGCCATGTCGCGCTTATCCGGGGTCATCATGCCGTTTCCGGGGGGCGTGGTGCGCTCGGGTTCCAAGATCGGCAGCAAGTACAAGACTTTGAGCGCATCCACCAACGATGCGTTCTGCCCGACATTGCGCGGCGCGGTCGCCAGCGCGTTGGGCCCGGACACCGGCGCGGTGCTAGAGATCGTGATCGACGGCCTGAGCGAAACCGATGTGCGCAACGCCATGCGCACGGGCATCGAAGCCGTGTGCAAGCTCGGAGCGGCCGCTGGCATCCAGCGCATCAGCGCCGGTAACTACGGCGGCAAGCTGGGAGCCTTTCAGTTCAGATTGCACGAGCTCATGCAATGACGCCGCTGACACTCACCTTGCGTGAACCGCGCGGTCCCGAGGTCGATGTGTCCGCGCTTGTTCCAGACCGCCTCGCAGGCTTCGACGATGCCACGATCAGGGCCATCGCCCTGCCGGGCGGGCGACGCACTGGCGACTTGTTCGACGTCGAGGGCGGCGACACCCAGCACATCGTCATTCGCAATGCGACGCAGCGGCTGACCCACGTCGCTGCGGGCATGCGCGAGGGCAAGATTACCGTGCAGGGTGATTGCGGAGCCTGCGCCGGTCAGTCCTTGCGCGGCGGTGCGCTGATCGTCACCGGCAATGCGGGCGACTGCGTCGGCGCTGCGCCGGCGGGAGCCAGGCAAGGCATGCGCGGCGGAGTCATCGTGATCTACGGCGATGCGGGGGATCGAACCGGGGAACGCATGCGCCGCGGGCTGATCCTGATCGGCGGCAATGCCGGGGCCTGCTGCGCGGTGAACATGCTGGCAGGCACGATATTCGTCGGCGGAACCGTCGGCCCCTTACCCGGTTATGGCCTGAAACGCGGCACGCTGCTGTTGCGACATGCACCGCGCGCGCTTCCCGCCACGTTCCAGGATTGCGGCGAACACGAATTGCTGTTTCTGCGTCTGCTGGCAAAACAGCTCCAGCGCGAAGGGCCCGAGTTTGCGCGAATCCTGCCGCTGAACCGCATGGCTTCAGGACCGCATGGAGTAGGTCATGTGCGCCGCTACTGCGGCGATCTGGCCTGCGGCGCCGCCGGTGAGATGCTCGTCTTCGTCTGAGCGCGGCCTGTTGTCAGGGCAGATTGTCCAGTTCCGACCTGCGTTCCTCGTGGGCGCGCAGCATGCATTCGACATCGATGCACCGGTCGCGCACTTCGCGAATCCAGACGCGCTGGCTTTCCATGAGTGTCTTGGGCGTTGCGCCGCGCTTGATCGCTTCGCGAAAGGCCAATGCCATGTGCTCCTCCGCTCTCATCAGGCGGGAATTCGAACACAGCAGCTTTTCGCTGTTGGTCCTGGCCCGGCTGCAGTCGATGGCGGCTGAGGCCGGTGCGCACACCGCGGCGCAGCCGAGCAAGATCAGAATGGCGATTGCGTTGGTGTTCATGCCACGAGCAGCCGGCCGTCGACGAGTTCGGGCACCGCGCCGAGCGTGCTGAGGCGCGCCGCGTAGTGCACTTCATGGACCAGGTTGCGCTCGATCATCATGCGCCCGACGCGCGCGCGCAGCAGGCAATCGGCCGCGTCTTCGCTGCGATACAGGCTGCGCGCCGCCATGGCCGCATCGGAGAAATCGCTGTTCTCGTCGAGCGCGCGTGACAGCAGATCGACCAGATAGCCGGCTCCGTACAGATCCTCGAGATTGACCATGCCCATGGAACCGGAGCACACGATCAGGACCGTCTTGCCCGGGTGCTTGTCGAGCACGCGATTCACCACCGCTTCGCCGTTGAGCAGCGCCCCCGCATAAACATGGTCGGCTCCGGCCGATTGGCGCAACGCCACCGTGCCGTTGGTCGTCGAATAGATCAGCTTGCGCCCCGCGATGTTCTCCTGCATCAGGGCCAGCGGCGTGGGGGAGGCAAACCCGGGCAGCGTTTCGGCGTAAAGTTCGCCGGCCAGAATGTAACTGTCCTGCGCATGCTTCTGCGCTTCCGCGCGCGCACCGGCCTCATCCAGGGTGGGGATTACTTCGCTGGCACCACTGGAAAGTGCGGCAATGATGGTCGAGGTGGCGAACAGCACGTCCAGCACGATGGCCACCTTGCCTTCCAGTCGTTCGTGATCGAGTTCTTCCTTTCGATAGAGCACGTGCACCTTGTGTTTGAACAGCGTCGTCATGTGACCGGATTCCCTGGATGACGGCGGCGGAACATGCCATAGCCCTGCATCGACATCACCATTTCGCCTTTCTGGTTGAAGACTTCCCACAGGTTGTTGACGATGCCCAGGTCGGGCTTGCTCTTGGAGGGGCGCGTCTCGAGCGTGGTGCGCCGCGCACTGATCGCATCGCCCGGTCGCACGGGCTTGAGCCATTTGAGCTGATCGATGCCCGGCGAGCCCACACTGGCGGATTGCGCAAGATAGGCATCGCACATCAGACGCATCACCACGGCACAGGTATGCCAGCCGCTGGCGATCAGGCCGCCGTACATCGATTGCTTCGCCGCGGCCTCATCGATGTGGAAGGGTTGCGGGTCGTACTGCCTCGCGAACTCGATCATCTCGTCGCGGCCGATCACGGTGTCGCCGATCTGCTCGACCTCGCCCACCTTGAAATCCTCCCAGTACCGTGTCATCGACGTCAATCCTCTAAGACTTGAATGGCGGCCCGGTGGCTTGCCTAGATTCTGACCCAGGATTTGCGCGGCGGCTGCATTTGCGCCGTCGCCTCGCCTTGCTTCATCGTGGCAAAGCGTACGCGCTGGCTCGCGGCATTGCCGAACAGCACGTCGATGGCGGTAAGCCGCTTGAAGTAATGGCTGACATTCAATTCATCGGTCATGCCCATACCCCCATGCAACTGGATGGCCTGCTGTCCGACGAAGCGCCCCGCCCGCCCCGTCATTTCCTTCGCAGCGGCCACGCAACGCCGGCGCTCGGACACATCCGGCGCGTCCACTTTCGATGCCGCCAGCAAGGCCATCGATCGCGCCTGCTCGATCTGCACCAGCATGTCGACCGCGCGATGCTGCAAGGCCTGGAAACGCCCGATGGGTTGTCCGAACTGCTGGCGTGTTTTCAAATACTCGACCGTGGCGCCATGCAAGGCATCCATGACCCCCACGGCCTCCGCGCTCAACGCCGCCATGGCGCGATCGAGAACCGCATCGATCAGCGGCATGGCCTGGTCGAGCGTGCCGATGACGGATTCCGGGCCGACTTTCACGCCCGAGAGCTGCAGGTCGAGCGCGCGCGTGCCATCGAACAGCGGATACTCCTGCCCGCCGAGGTTCTCTTCGTCGGCCTCGACAATGAACAGGGTCACGCCGCGCGTGTCTCCGACATCGCCCGCGGTGCGCGCTGAAACGATGAACTTGTCTGCCACGGCACCGTGCAGAACCAGTGTCTTCTCGCCTTCGAGCACGAAATTGTTGCCGTCGCGCTTCGCGCGCGTCTCGACATGACCCAGATCGAAACGCGCCTTCGGCTCGCCATGCGCGAAAGCAAGGATCATGGAGCCGTCGATGATTTTCGGCAGCAGGATTTTTTTCTGCCAGTCCGCCGCCCCGAGCGCCAGGCAGCTGCCCGCGAGCACCACCGTCGCGAGATACGGCTCGAGCGTAAGGTGGCGGCCGAGTGCCTGCATGACCAGCAGCGTTTCCACGCCGCCGCCGCCGAATCCACCGTCCTCGGGTGCGAAGGGCACGCCGAGCACGCCGAGTTCGGCCAGACCCTGCCAAAGCTGCGCGTTCATGGGCTGCCGGTCGGCGAGCATCTGGCGACGCTGCTCGAAACTGAAATTCTTCTCCAGGAAGCGGTTCACGCTGTCCGCGAGCATTGCCTGTTCTTCGGTCAGATTAAAGTCCATGCCGGCCTCACAATCCCAGAACCATCTGCGCAATGATATTGCGCTGGATTTCGTTCGATCCGCCGTAGATGGTCGTCTTGCGGTAATTGAAATAGCGCGCTGCCAGCGGCGCTGCGTAATCCGGGCCGACGTGCGCGCCGATCCAGTGGTCGCCCCACGCCATCGGCAGGTGTGGCAGGGCGTAAGGCCCCACGGCATCCATCATGAGTTCGGTCAATTCCTGCTGGATCTCGGTGCCTTTGATTTTGAGAATGGACGCTTCCGGCCCCGGCGCCTTGCCGTCGCGATCCGCGCTGGCCACCCGCAGGCAGGTGATTTCGAGCGCCATGAGATCGATCTCGATCTTCGCTACGCGGTCGCGAAACAATGGATCCTGCATCAGCGGCTTGCCGCCGTCCTGCTCCTGGGTTGCGATATGTTTCAGGTACTGCAGTTCGCGCTTCGATGCGCCCACGCCCGCGATGCCGGTGCGCTCATGCGACAGCAGGAACTTGGCGCAGGTCCAGCCACGGTTCTCTTCGCCGACCAGGTTCTCGATGGGCACCTGCACGTCCTCGAACCAGATTTCATTGACTTCATGCTCGCCGTCGAGCGTGATGATCGGCCGCACCGTCACACCCGGAGCACGCATGTCGATCAGCAGAAAGGAGATGCCATCCTGTTTCTTGCCTTCGCTGGAGGTGCGGACCAGGCAGAAACACATATCGGCCCATTGGCCGTGCGTGTTCCAGGTTTTCTGGCCGTTGACGACGTAATGATCGCCTTTGCGCTCGGCGCGCGTTTTCAGCGATGCGAGGTCGGAGCCCGAACCGGGTTCGGAATAGCCCTGGCACCACCAGTCTTCGCTGGACAGGATGCGCGGCAGATAGTGCTGCTTCTGCCGTTGGGTGCCGAACGCGATGATGACCGGCCCGACCATGTGCAGGCCGAACGGGGTGAGGCGCGGCGCGCCGGCCGCGGCACTTTCGTCCTCGAAAATAAAACGCTGGATGGCGGACCAGCCGGTGCCGCCATATTCCTTTGGCCAGCCGGCGGCAATCCATCCCTTCTCGAACAGGATTTTCTGCCAGCGCAGGTAATCTTCCTTTCCCAGGCGTTTATGCTCGAGCACCTTGCGCGACACATCGCCCGGCAGGTGAGTGCGAATGAATTCACGTACTTCCGCGCGAAATGCGGTCTCTTCCTGGGTGTAATTCAGATCCATCGCGTGTTCCTGGTGGGGACTGGGACTGCATGGCGGGCGTCCGGGCGGGCAAGAGGCGAAGCCCCGCATCCGGCAGCCAAGGATAAGCGATGCTCAAAGCTCAGGCAAATCCCCGGCTGGCTGCCCGCCGTGCCACGGCACTATAATGACTGATCCAATCTTGCGCCGCCCGCTTCGGGTTGGCCAGCCCGAGGAGTTCTCATGAACATGCCGGATGAAAAAGCCTTGCGCCACTTGAATGCCTCGCTGAATCTCGAATCGCTGTGGATCCCCTTTACCGCCAACCGCCAGTTCAAGTCCGCGCCACGTCTACTGGTCTCCGCCAAGGACATGCATTACCAGACTCACGACGGACGCAAGGTGCTCGATGGCATCGCCGGCCTGTGGGCGGTCAATGCCGGCCACTGCCGCCGGCCTATCGTGGATGCGATCAAGCAGCAGGCCGAGACCATCGATTACGCCACCGGCTTCCAGCTGCATCATCCCGCGGCATTCCAGGCAGCGGAAAAACTGGTGGCGATCACGCCACCAAAACTCAACCGGGTGTTTTTTACCAACTCGGGCTCGGAAGCCGTCGACACTGCGCTGAAGATCGCACTTGCTTACCATCGCCTGCGCGGCGAAGGCACGCGGCGCATGCTGCTCGGGCGCGAGCGCGGATATCACGGCGTGGGCTTTGGCGGCATCTCGGTGGGCGGCATGGTCGGTAACCGCAAGACCTTCGGCAACATGCTCGGCTCGGTGGATCACCTGCGCCATACCCACGATCCCGCACGCAACGCCTACTCGCGCGGACAACCCGAGCACGGCGCGGAACTCGCCGATGACCTCGAGCGACTGGTACAACTGCACGACGCGTCGAATATCGCCGCGGTGATCGTCGAGCCCATTGCCGGCTCCACCGGTGTGCTGCTGCCGCCTAAAGGCTACCTGCAGCGGCTGCGCAGTCTGTGCGACAAGTATGGAATCCTGCTGATATTCGACGAAGTCATTACCGGCTTCGGTCGCACCGGCAAGGCGTTCGCGGCGCAAACCTTCGGCGTTACGCCCGACCTCATGACGTGCGCCAAGGCGCTGACCAACGCGTCGGTGCCCATGGGTGCCGTGGTGGTCAAGCAAAGCATCTACGACACGTTCATGGAAAAAGGCGGTCCCGAGGCCGCCATCGAGTTTTACCACGGCTACACCTACTCGGGTCATCCGCTGGCCGCGGCGGCGGCATGCGCTTCCCTCGATTTGTTCCGCGAGGAAAGATTGTTCGAGCGTGTCGCGGAACTGGCGCCGTATTGGGAAGACGCGGCGCATTCGCTCAAAGGGCTGCCACACGTGATCGATATCCGCACCATGGGACTCATCGTCGGCATCGAACTGCAGCCCATCGCCGACAAACCCGGTGCCAGGGCTTTCGAAGCGTTCCTGCGGGCGTACGAAAAGAACGTTCTGATCCGCACCACGGGCGATACGATCGCAATGTCACCACCGTTCATCATCGAGAAAGCGCAGATCGACCAGTTGTTCGACACCGTGCGCGAGGTGCTCAAGACGCTTCCCTAAGACCAGGAAGGCCGCCACAGAGGACACATAGATCACAGAAGAGCATTTCCATGCAACTAACAAATCTGCTCTGGGTTCCCTCTGTTTTTTTGTGTCCTCTGGGGCAAAACGCTTTTCGCTTGTCAGGATCGAGTAAATGAAATTCGTCATCGCCCAGATGCAGCACGAGACCAATACCTTCTCACCGGTGCCCACGCCGTGGGAGGAGTTCGGCCCCAGCGGGCCTTATCTTGGGCCCGATGCGCACGCCGCAATGAAGGGCAAGGGCATGGCGATGGCGGCATTCCTGGACATCGCGGCGAGCCTGGGCGCAGAAGCGGTTACGCCGATCGCCGCCTGGGCGAATCCGAGCGGCCCGGTCGACGGCAACGCCTACGACCGCATCTGTGAGGCGATCTGCAATGAAGTAGCCAAGGGTTGCGATGCGGTGATGCTCGACCTGCACGGTGCCATGGTGGTGGCGGAGCGCACCGATGATGGCGAAGGCTCACTGCTGGAGAAAATCCGCGAACTGGCACCGCGCACACCCATCGCCGTATCGCTGGATTTGCATGCCAACGTGACCGCGAACATGGTGCGCAACTGCGACATCATTACCGGCTACAAGACTTATCCGCACGTCGATCAGTACGAATCGGGCCAGCTCGCAGGCACGCTGCTGCTGCGCATGATGAAAGGTGAAATCAAACCGGTCATGGCATGGGGCAACGCGCCAATTCTTGCGCAAACGCTGCGCCAGAACACCGCGGAAGGCGCGATGAAGGATTTCGTCGAGGCCGCCCGCGCCGCGGAGCGTAATGGCCTGCTTGCCGCCACGGCTTTTGGCGGCTTTCAGATGGCAGATATCCGCGACGCAGGCATCAGCGCGGTCACGGTGGCGGATGGCAACAAGGCGGCCGCTATCAAGGCCTGCGATGCGATGCTCGATGTCGCCTGGTCGCAGAAGGAAGATTTCATTTACCGCGGCCAGCCGCTCGATCAGGCAATCGCGCAGGCCAGACGGCTGGGCGAACAGTTGGGCGGCCCGATCCTGTTGCTGGACCATGCCGACAATTGCGCGTCGGGCTCGACGCAAGACACGATGTATGTGCTGCGCGAAGCCTTGCAGCAGGGCCTGACGGGCATCGCGGTGGCACCGGTTCGCGATCCCCAGGCAGTGGCGAAAATGGTGGAGGCCGGCATCGGCTCGCGGGTCACCCTGGCGGTGGGCGGCAAGATGGACATGCCCTCGATTCGACGCAAGGGCGAGCCGCTGATGCTGAGCGGCGTCGTGCGCAACATCACCGACGGCGAATACACCATCACCGGCCCACAGTTCACCGGCATGCGCTGCTTCATGGGCCGCACCGTGGTGCTCGATACCGGCAGTGCGCTCGTGGTCGTGTCGGAGCGCAATCAGGAACCCTGGGATCGTGGCGTTTACGAAAGCGTGGGCATCGACCCGACACGCCAGCGCTACCTGCTGCTGAAATCGCGCATGTATTTTCGCCCGGTGTTCATGCCGATCGCCAAGGGCATGGTGTACTGCGACGCGCCGGGGGTATCGTCCTCGGATTGGACCCAGTTCGACTATCGGAAGCTGCGGCGGCCGATCTATCCTCTGGATAACAATTTCGCCAATGGCCGCAAGGTTGCGGCCTGAGCATTTCCCTTCCGCCGTGAGCGTTTCTCTTCGAGGACAATCGACATGAACAAACCACTCAACCAGGCTGCAGTGCTGGAGGAACTACACCACTACATCGGCGGCAAGGAGGTCTCCGGCGCCAGCAGTCGCTCCGGCGAGGTTTTCAATCCTGCCCTGGGCAGCATCAAGGCTCGCGTGCCTTTCGCCTCTGTCGAGGAAGTCTCCGCGGCCGTTGCAGCCGCGCAGCAAGCGTTCCCGGCCTGGGCGGCTACGCCGCCGCTGCGTCGCGCGCGCGTGATGTTCAAGTTCAAGGAATTGCTCGATGCGCACGGCGACAAGCTGGCAGCCATCATTACCAGCGAGCACGGCAAGGTGTTGTCAGACGCCAAGGGCGAAGTCATCCGTGGCATCGAAGTCGTCGAGTTCGCTTGCGGCATTCCGCATCTGCTCAAGGGCGAATATACCGAACAGGTGGGCACCGGCGTGGACAGCTACTCGGTGCGCCAGCCGCTGGGCGTGTGCGCCGGCATCACGCCGTTCAATTTCCCGGTCATGGTGCCGATGTGGATGTTTCCGATCGCCATCGCCTGCGGCAATACTTTCATTCTCAAACCGTCGGAGCGCGATCCGTCGGCCAGCCTGTATCTGGCGAAGCTGCTTAAGGAAGCCGGACTGCCCGACGGCGTGTTCAACGTCGTGCATGGCGACAAGGTTGCGGTCGATGCGCTGCTGCACGACTCGCGTATTTCTGCAGTCAGTTTCGTGGGCTCGACGCCGATCGCGGAATACATTTATCGCACGGGCACGGCTTCGGGCAAACGCGTGCAGGCCTTGGGGGGTGCGAAGAACCACCTGGTAGTCATGCCGGATGCCGATCTCGACCAGGCCGTCGATGCCCTCATGGGCGCGGCCTACGGTTCGGCAGGCGAGCGCTGCATGGCGATCTCGGTCGCGGTCGCGGTGGGCGCCATCGCCGACAAGCTCGTGGAGAAACTGGCCGAGCGCGCCAGGGCGTTGAAAATCGACACTGGCACCAACGACGCCGCGGAAATGGGGCCGCTGGTCACCCGCCAGCATCTGGACAAAGTCCGCGGCTATGTGGATCTCGGCGTCAAGGAAGGGGCGAAGCTCGTGGTCGATGGCCGCGACCTCAAGGTCAAAGGCCATGAGAACGGCTTCTTTCTGGGAGGCTGCCTGTTCGATCAGGTCAAGGCCGACATGACCATCTACAAGGAGGAAGTCTTCGGCCCGGTACTGGCGGTCACCCGCGTGCCCGATTTCGAAACCGCGGTCGACCTGGTCAACAAGCACGAGTTCGGCAACGGCGTGTCGCTGTTCACGCGTGACGGCGACTGTGCGCGCGAATTCGCCCTGCGCGTGCAGATCGGAATGGTCGGCATCAATGTGCCGATTCCCGTGCCGATGGCCTTCCACAGCTTCGGCGGCTGGAAACGCTCGCTGTTCGGCGATCATTACGCCTATGGGCCCGAGGGCGTGCGCTTTTATACGCATCTGAAAACCATCACGACGCGCTGGCCGACCGGCATCCGCAAAGGCGCTGAGTTCGTGATGCCGACGATGAAGTAAGTACGGACCATGACAATGAAACCAGTTGCTCTGGTGGCAATCCTGTTCGCGGCATTGATCCTGCCGGCTTGCGACAAGAGCAAGCCGCCCAAGCCCAAGGCCGCGGTCGCGGCCGACACGCATCCAGTGAAGAATGTCGATGCCCTGCCCTCGGGTACCATCCAGGAAGGGGCGCGCACCATGAACCGTGCGGCGGACATGTCGCAGAATCTGGAGCAGCAGAAGCAGGAGCGTCAGGACGAAGCCGAGACGCGGGAAAGATGAAAGCGGTACAACTGATTCGAAGCGGCCATGGCGCGCATTGAAAACGCAGCCGCGTTGCGCAAGCTCATCGGCTCGCCCAATGAGATCGTGCAACACAAGATCCATCGCCAACTGAATGCCCGCGCCATTGGCTTCATCGCCAAATCGCCGATGCTGATGCTGGCGACCGTCGATGCGCAGGGCCGCGTCAGCGTGTCTCCGAAAGGCGATCCGGCCGGGTTCGTGCACGTCGAAGACAGCCGCACTCTGCTGATCCCCGAGCGCAAAGGCAACAAGCTCATCTTTTCGCTGACCAACCTGTTCGACAATCCGGGCGTGGGGCTTATTTTCCTGGTGCCCGGCACCAGTGAAACCCTGCGCGTGCAGGGCACCGCCGAACTGCTCGATGACAGTGATTTGTGCGCCCGGGTAACAGCGCGTAGCGCGGCAGCGTTGCTGGTGATCCGCGTACGCGTCACGCAATGCTATTTCCATTGCGCCAAGGCATTTCTGCGCAGCGAACTCTGGAACCCCGGCACCTGGCCCGAACGCCTGTCCGTCTCCTTCGGCGAAGAAATCGCCGAGAGCCTGGCCATGGGAGAGGAGTCGATCCGCGAATTCGATCAGGCGGTTGCCGGCCGCTACAAGACCGACCTATAAGAGGGGCGTAGCCCCAGGCTCAGGACCCGAGCGTCGTGCTCTCGCGGCCTTCGAGCGCAGCGTCCAGCGTATGCCAGCCCAGTAACGCGCAATTCACCCGCGACGGAAATTCACGAATCAGTTCCAGCACCGGCATCTGGCCCGCCTCGGCCTGAAGTCCCGTAGCGCCAGGATCGCGCAACAGCTTTTCCAGGCGGCGGTAGAGCGCCCTTGCTTCGGCCACCGATTTGCCTTTCACCGCCTCGGTCATGATGGAAGCCGACGCCATCGAGATGCCGCAGCATTCGCACTGGAAGGCGGCTTCCACGACATTGCCGTTTTCGACCCGCGCATACACATCGAAAGTATCGCCACACAGCGGATTGATGCCGTGCGCCTTATGGCTTGCAGCGGCCAGTTCGTGGAAGTTGCGCGCGTTCTTGATGTGATCGAGGATGACTTCGTTGTAAAGGCTTTTGCTTTCCGCCACGGGGTTCCTTCAGGCCAACGACCGACTGCCGTTTCATGAGGCCGTATTGAACCACAGAGGCAGGCCCGGCAACCAGCGCTTCGCCCTGCATCAGCGCGTTCGACGCTGCGGCAACCTGGTCACAACTGCAGCTTTGGTTGAATTAGTGGCGCCGTCTTCTTCGACCAAGCGTGCACCATCCCGCGCCTGACGTTGCAGCAGGTTCTGAAACAACTTTTGCGTGGCATCCGAGGGCGGCACGCCGAGCAGCACCGACAACGTCTGCTTGAGGCGCCGGTAAACGCTGAAAGCTTCGCTGCGCTTTCCCCATTTCTCGTAACAACGCATGAGGCCCTGGTGGAATGACTCCACGATCGGGTCGGCGTCGATGCCGCGCAGGTAGCACTGCACGGCCGCCCCGAGATCACCCGTCGATTCCAGTGAAGCCCCATACGCAGACAGCGCGTCGATGAATCTACCTCGTAACCGCTCGCGGGGCGCTACGCTCCATGGCTCGCCTTCGTCCTCGGGCAGAAAATTACCGCCATAAAGGGCCAATACGGCCTGACGGTCGTATGCGGAGTCAGCCAGTTGCGCCTCGAAGTCCCAAGCGTCTACCCAGCACAACTCGGCATTGAGCGCCACCTTACCGCCCTGGTAAATGATCGACTCGTTCGAACCAAGCAGTTTGCGCAACCGAAGCACGGTAATCGCCAGTGCGTTGCGCGCCGCGTCTCCTTCTTCGTCCCCCCAAAGTGCATCGCACAGCGTCTGTTCGGGCGCATCGCGCCCTCCGAACGCGACTATAGCCTTGAGAAGGAGAAGCGTCTTACGCGGCAGTTTGCGTGAGAATTCCAGTTTTTCTCGCTTGATCTGCAGCTCAAAGCGTCCCAGCGTCAGAATACGAACCGGCCATGGCCAGTTCTCGGGAGGCTTATGCGTGGGCTTTAGATGGAACAGACAAATCAATTCCTGAGCCAGTCCTACTTCAATGCGTTCGCTGAGCGCGAACGGCAAGAGCTCTCGCAAGCAGCGATCAAGAAATCTAAGGTAGTAACGGCGACGACCAGCGTGAGCCAGTTTCAGTCCGTCGCGCAACTGAGCACTTGCTGTCGTACGGTCGCCGGCAGCATACGTAAGCCATGCCGGGAGGAATGCCAGCGCTGCTCGCCAGCAATCGTAGGATGGCGACTGGTCGATCAATTCCTTTGACCGCGCTATCAATGGCAGGGCCTGCTCCGGATCTCCCGCGTCAATAAGCAAATCAGCGACGCAAAGTCCGATGATCATTTCCCACAATCGCGAGCCAGACGCAACGGCGGAGCGGTAGCTGTTCATTGCCAGTACGCTGCCTTCCTCCCCCTGGCCACGGTGTCTTGACCTGCGCGCCTTAAGCAAGAAATACAAGGATTGGTTTCCTGGCGGAGACGAGCGCGCCAGAGCTTCGACCGCGTTTAAGGTTTCATTGGCGACAGTCCACCCTTTCGCCCTGTATTCAACGGTGGTCTGATGGAGCATGATGTCCATCAAGGCGGTACGAAGTCCGTTGGATTCTGCGATGCGCCGCGCCGCAGCCAACGACTCTAGGGCTGACTCGTATTTCGCTTCCACCAAACCCAGATATCCAACCTGGCAATGCCACCAAGCCGCTTCCGAAGGGCTGGCCGTATCTCGCTGCGCGAGATTCTTCGTCATTTCCGCAAGGCGATCACCGCGCTCGAACTCGCCGGCAAGCATGCAGGTGCTGATCGCGCCGATACCTGCGGTCAGTCCGACCTTGGGATCAGCGCATCGCGGCAGCAGTTCCTCGACCTTCCGCGGTGCGAGCATCGTGAAAGCATGCCACGGTCGAACATAGATCAGGGCTATGCATAACACGCCCCAGACTTGTAACTGCATGTCGACAGAAAGAATGTCAGCGAAGGAATCGGATTGAGCGAAAAGTTCATCAATCAGCTTATCCATCGCTTCGATGCCCGCGTAGCCGATGTATCCCCCGCCCAGCAACGTTGTCAGACACAAGATATGACCGGGCCGATCCTCACTTTGACGAAACAGCTCCAGGCCGAGCCGAAGTGACTTGATACCTTCTTCTGGATCGATCTGTAACTTTGCATTCCCCGCCCAGTACAAGAGCCATGGTTTATTTCGTATCTGATCCGGCAGCGCGGCGATCCAACGCATCAGTGTTTGCCTGCGGCCACTGCTAAGGAGCGTATTGGCCTGCGCAAGGACCAGGCGACTGGCCTGCTCCCAGTCGTGAAGGGCAATCCACAATTCCATGGCCGCTTCGTGTTCGCCGATTGCCTCCAATGCGCGGGCGGAGCGTTGCAGCAAATCCGCGAAGCGCGTGGCGTTTAGAATGGCCTTTGCTTTCGATCTCAGAAAGTCCACAAACAGGGCGTGAAATTGATACACCGGCTCAATTCCAGCTCGGCGGTCCGTAAACATTCGGCGTCGATAAAGATCATCCAGAAGGTCAAGCGCTTCGGAACGCGAGCTTAACTCGATAGCGAGCGAAGCCGTCACGCGCGGCAGAAATGCAATCGACAGCAGGATATGACGTGACTCTTCTGAACCTTGATCGAAAATCAGGCTCGCGAAGTAATTGAACACGGACTCTCGAGTTTCGGTGGGGAGTTCCTGCGCTTTATCGTCAACGTGGCCCAGACGTTCCAGCATCAACGTGATGCCGGCCGCCCAGCCCTGGGACTGTTGATGCAACGCTCTGATCAGCCAGTCGTCGCAGATATTTCGGGGTGCTGCAATGGCGCGGACTTCTTCGAGCGTAAGCTGAATCTTGTCCCAGCCCATTTCCAACATCGCCCCGCTCGCGGAAAGCTGGATGAAGGGTGGCGGCGCCGCCTCCCTGCTGATGCCGATCACGGAAACGTTGGGCGGCACCTGCGCAACGGCTTCACGCACGATGGCATGCAATGGCGCGTCGTGGGGCGCTTCCTGATAATTGTCCAGAACGAGTATTACGCCTTCGGGCAACTGCGCAAAGAACGCCCGAAAGAAAAGACGCGCGAACGCTGCGATGTGGGAAGCGTGCTCCGCGACAAAGCGCGGCAAAGGCGGTTCGTCGCGCTCCCGCAAACCCTCGGCGCCCAGCGCAAGATGAAGAAAAAATGCGGCGGGATCCGCATCGCCCTTGTCGATCTGATACCAGAGCGCGGGAAAAGCGCGGGTCTCCAGATAACTTGCCACCAGCGCAGTTTTACCCGCACCGGGCGGACCGGAGATCCAGATCAGCGGCCGGCCGCGGTTATCGTCCAGCAAGGTAAACAGCCGCTCCCGCGGCACCACGCCGAACAGGCGCGGCCGGCTGATCTTCGCCAGAGAGCTTTTCCTGCTCATCCCGAGTCTCCTCCTGGCTATCCGATGCGCGCGCCAAGGCGACAAAGCGCAGGGCTCCGCCGCACCTGCGTCATGGCAGCATCACTTCAGTTTATACGTCCCCTTGTTCGGGTTGCACCCCAGGAACGCCACCTCTTTCCCGGGGCTGCCCCAGTTGTTGTCGATGCGATACTCCCCCTTCAGCACCATGCCGTCATATTTACCTGTCCCGCTTGCGGAGGTATAGGTGCCGCCACCTCCATCCGGATTGCCGCGATAATCCATCCACCATTTGTCGCCGTCCAGATCGGTCAATTCGCAGATGCCAATCTCGGCTTGCTTGCCATTGATGTTGGTGTAGAGCCCCAGACAGCGCGCGCCCATGCGATCGAACGCGGCCCCCGGCGAGCTGGTGCGCAGCAGAGCATTGAGGTCGTACTGCATGTGGAAGAGTTTGTCGCCGTTCGCGAATGTCTTTGCCTGTCCGATCGGACAGAAGTCAAACGCGTAACTGCCTTCCTTGGCCATATTGACCTTGCCCGCAATCGCCCCGCCCATCGCCAGCATGGCTCCCAGCGTCAGCACAGTAACAAGAATACGCTTCATTTCGGATCCCCCTTGATTGGTTCGCGGTCGATAAGATTGCGCCGCGCAGAAGGCAGGTCGTACAGGGCGTGCCAAAGTTCTTCGGTGGTATGAAACGCCAACCGCTCGCCGCTTTTCACGGATTCCACGACGCCGGCCATGCCCGAGGCATCCCGCCGATAGACCCGGACCACATAAAGGCCAAGCTCGCCCATGTCCCCCCCTCCTTCGCTGACGTAACGTCAGACTAGCGATGGGTGGGCTACGGATTGATTACAAATGAGGGAAATGAACCGGCAGCCAGACAGCCGCCGGTTTACTACTGGATTGGACAGTGGTGCCGGTACCCAGCGAAGTCGGGCACAACCGTCACGCACCTTTTCACGTCGTCACGACCGTCGCGCGCCTTTTTTCACGTCGTCACGCGCTCTCACACGA
>CBDDRM010000213.1:0-35528 GCA_965233135.1 uncultured bacterium
ATGATTCTTCGTCAAGCCGACCATTGGAAAGAACTGGCCTCTAAGGCGAGGACCAAGGAATACCGGGATCAGTATTACCAGAACTACCGTAGTGCCTTCGACAAGTATGTAGACATGGTCAAGCAGGAGAACGCTGCCGACACCTACCAGACTGTCGAGGGTGTTCCTGGAGTCATGAGAAAGAAGGGTTCCAACGAGTTTCTATTTAACGGTTAACCCATTACTGCTGAAGAAGTCCAGGAGATGCACCTCGCCGGTAAGAGAGCTAGCGCGACGAATGTACCCATCGAGATCAAGAACACGCTTTCGACAGAAAAGAAGTACGGTGAGCAGTTCGCCGGGAAGATCGCTGAGCAGGATTCAGTCATGCTGGATACCGCAACCAAAGCGCCGGATCTGGCTCAGCGGGCCAACTCAATCAAGGAAATCATCGCTTCCGGGAAAGTGATTACCGGTGCTGGCGCCGATTACCGCCTGGCGTTGGGTAAGGCCCTCGGGCTGGTCGGCATGGGAGGAGATCAGGAGACTATCGCCAACACGGAAACACTGATGGTGGATATGGCTCGCAACACCCTGGACGCGATCAAGGCATCAGGCCTTGGGGCTGGTAATGGCTTCTCGAATGCTGACCGGGACTTCCTTGAGAAAGCCGCCGGTGGAAAGATCTCTCTTGAATCCGCGACTATCGACCGGCTCGCAACTCTTGCCCATCGAGCAGCGGAGAAAAGTGCAGGCAAATGGAACAGCCGGGTAAAGATGATTCCGAAGTCGGCTATTGAGGGGACCGGCATCTCCCGCGACCCGATTTCCGTTCCTCCGCTTTACCTCAACAAACAGCAACAGCCGAAACCGATGATCCCCAAAGGGTTCACGGTTGAGAGGGTGGAGGACTAAATGGCTAAATTCAGAGTGACAGACCCGGAAGGCAAAGCTGTAATCGTCGAGGCCAACACCCCTGAGGAAGCGGTAACGAAGTCGCGCACCCATTCTGCAGGCTTCAACTGGGGAGCATTCGCAGATACCGTCAAGGACACGCCTCGTTACCTAAAGATGGCAGGACGAAGCATAGCCCATGGCGTTATGGACCCGATCGTAGGTGCCGGTCAGCTGGCTTCTAAGGTGATGCCGCAAGCAGCAGAAAATCGGTTCGCTGATTACATGCGTCAACGAGACGCCGACTACAGCGCAAAAAGGTCTGGCTATGAGAATCAGCCTGACGTTGGCCGCATTGCGGGGAACGTAGTTCCTGGCTTGTTGACAGGCGGGACTGCGGCCCCCGCATCGCTAGGCGGTCGAATGTTGGAAGGCGCAAGGATCGGCGGCATTCTTGGTTCCACCGCACCCGTTGACCCAAGCGCAGAAAGCTATTGGGCACAGAAAGGCGCTCAGACGGGCGTAGGCGCGGCGGGCGGATTATTGGCACCTCCGGTAGTCGAGGGCGTGATACGCGGCGCTGCGTCCACCGTAAACGCCCTGGGACGCGCATTTAGAGGAGTTAATAACAGCATATCCGGGCAAGCCTCGACCCAAACCATTGAGACCACTTTGCAAGCCGAGTTCCAACGCAATGGCGTTGATTGGTCGAAGATGGCACAGGAGGCGCGTGCTGGCATCATCGGAGAAGTTCAAAGAGCGCTGAAAGCTGGCGGACAGATAGACCACAAGGCCGTCGCTCGCCTCGCTCAGTTCGAGAAAGCCGGAGTGACCCCGACAAGCGGACAAGTCACCAGAGATCCCAACCAGTTTGCTTTAGAGCGCAATCTCGGAAAGATGGAGATTGGCGCTCCCCTGGCGCAACGTTTTGATGAGCAGAACGCAAGCTTGATTGGTGCCTTGGATCAGACGAGGCAAAGGACGGGCGCCTCGGGAGTTGATCCCTACGAATCCGGAAAACGTGTTATCGGGGCGTTACAGTCCAGAGATGCCGGCAGAAAGGCAGCGGTAGATCAGGCATACCAGACCGCCAGGAATTCCGCAGGGCTGGAGGCTGATGTACCCCTGCAGCCGATCGCGCAGAAGTATCTGCAGTTGGTAGAAGACTTCGGAGACGATCGCATACCGCGCGCAGTAATGAAGCGCCTTAATGAGTTTGGACTGGCGGGGGGAACTCAGACAAAGGTATTCAACATCCGCGAAGCTGAAAAGCTCAAGACGCTCATCGATAACAACATTGATGCGCCGGGAACCCCTGTTTCAAAGGCTATGGGTGAGCTGAAACGCACTGTGGACGACGCGATCAATTCTCTTGCGGACAAGGGGGATGTGATCGGGGCAGAGACGGCCGGAGCTTTTAAGAATGCTCGACTCCTGGCCAGAGACCGCTTTGGAAAGATTGACCAGAATCCCGCCCTATCTGCCGCTCTCGATAAAACCTCTCTACCTATCGCGCCAGAGAAGTTCATCGAGAAGTACGTCATTCGTGGAGACATCGACCGTGTAGCGTCTCTCATGCGTGAAATACCGGTGCAAGCCAGGAGCGAGGCGAGGGCAGCGGTTATCGACTGGATCAGACAGAAGGCCGTTCCTTCTGCAGGCGGAGACACAGCTCAACTCACTCAAGGTGGATTGAATAAAGCCCTGGGTGCGATTGGGGAACGAAAACTACGACTGATCTTTGCGGGAGACAAGGAAGGGCGGGAAATGCTCAAAGCCCTGGCGGATGTGAGTTCCTATATCCAGAAACCCCCGGTCAGTTCTGGCGTGAATACTTCAGGCTCAGCAACGACTCTGTTGGACGCAATGGATAAGGCTACCCGCGTTCCCTTTATTGGGCCTTTACTTGGGAAGCCGGGCGATATTCTCAGGTTGAATCAGGTTTCCAAGGCAACAGGACCAGTGGCCCCTGTTCTGACTATGGAGCCGGTTATCCCGGAGGGTTTACTAACCAAGTGGGCACCCAGGGCGGGCTTACTCTCCGCTCCTGTCGCGGGAGCCCTTCCCTTTGCGCTTTCCCGATAGGTCGTTTATGACCCAATACACGGCAAGGATGACGGGCACTATTAGCGCCGCTATGCGCGCCTCAGCTCCATATCCGGTGAAGAACCATTCCATGACAAAAGCCTACTTCATCGGCTAGTAGGCAGCAAGAAAAAACGAATAGAGAAAGGCATAGACATGGTTGAGAAGGTAAAAGCATCGGAGCTTGCTCGGCAGGAAAGGAATCGGGGCGCTGTGTTAATGCAGGAGCAGCCCGGAGTTTCCGATGATAACGTTATTGCACGAAAACTAACGAAGCCGGAGATCAATGCTGCTTCGGTGGTCCGCGCATGGACCGGGGAAAACCACGACATCAATGCGCTGGCGGCCGAGTTCGAGGCCCAATCAGCGGCGGTAAGACGTGGCGATATGGGTAGAGCGGAAGAAATGCTTATCGCCCAGGCGCACGCCCTTAACGAGATCTTTGCCGCCCTTGCACGAAGATCCCGCGGCTTGATGGACAGTAGCGCCGCTCATTTTGAGTTGTGCATGCGCTTGGCCTTTAAGGCTCAAAGCCAATGTAGAGCAACTCTGGAGACCTTGGCAGAGGTTAAAAACCCCATGGCAGGCGCCTATATCAGGCAAGCCAATGTCGCAGCCGGCCATCAGCAGGTAAACAACTCGCCGGATGGTTCGCGCGTGCGGGAAACAGAAAACCAACCAAACAAACTTTTAGAGGGTACCGATGAGTTACGTCAGAACACCGGAACACAGGCGCTTGAGGGCAGAGCTAATAAGACGCTGGAAACCGTGGGAGAAATCCACCGGGCCCAAGACCGCATCAGGAAAGTCGCGGGTTAGTCGGAATGCTTACAAGGGCGGCCTAAGACCATTGCTGAGAGAGGTCGCTCGCGTTTTGCGCAACGTGGAGCCTAGGCAATGACGCCGCTGCTAGCAATGCGCGTCTGTCCGACCTGCAGTCGATTGATCTTTTCTCTAGCTGGTGAAGGCGACGCTACGTGCCCTCGCTGCACATTGGGTGGAGTTGCACCAATGCCGCGAGACGATCAGCTTTCGTCTGAATTTGAGCAAGAAGGGCAAAGAGGTAACCGTCACAATTTCTCCCCTGTTTGAGGACGCGAGTCGCGACCTCCAGTGCGTCGTTGTCCGCATTAATCGCTGTGACAAGGGTGAAATGGATCTCACCGGGCTCAGTAGACTTCTTCTCACAAGCGATAACGACAATCCCAGGTCCGCTAAACTTGAAACCGTCTTGATTTTCCCCGGGCCGAAGCTGCTTAAAATCATAGCGGTTCAAGACCGAAAGTGCGGACATCTAGCCTCCCTGAGCTTCGTGCGAAAGAAGCCCGTCGATGCGGGCAACTTCAAACCTTGAACTGTGCGGCTAGCTCCAACTTACGCACCACATAGTCTAGTTCGGGGCCATTGCCACGGAAAGACCAGTTTCTACATATTGCTAGAATCTTGGTCGCGCGTTCCCTATCTTTTTCAGTGGCAGTTTCGTCGTTAGCTATATTCACATAGTCCGCCGTAACTCCATGATCCATGAATCTACCTGCCTTCGCCGATACTAGAGACGCCTCTATGACAGTCCCAAAATGGCTGTTTATCAATTCTTCGCCACCGTCCAACGTTCTTAAATAGTCTAGAACGCCCTTCGCGGTCCCATTACCGAAAGCGTATTCGCGATAGATCGGCTTGGCGCCCGCTTTTAATAACGCCAACGTCGCGAGAAGTTGAGGAAAGAGAAAATGGTCCTGCGGCGTCATCATCATGGCGACGCGAATTCGTGTAAAGCACTGTTCTCGCGCCCTCAAGCTAAGCCCGAGATGTTGTGATAGGGCTGTGAATGTGCTTATGAGGTCGCCCTTTTCTTTCTGCAATTCATGGTTGGTTCTCTCCGAGAAGAATTCATCAAACCCAAAGCGGATAAATAAGTTCTTCGTAAAACTTTCCGAGTCTGGCTTAGGTAGCGCGTACTCAATGTCAATAAACCTCCTCAAATATTCATCAGAGTTGATTTCTCTTCCATATACGGCTCCTAGGCTCACGTGAAGCTGCTCTTTGTCTAGCGAGATAACAAATATGGCGTTCTCAACATTGAAAAGATGCTTTACGCGTTCGAGTAACTCTACGGCATAGTTCGGTCTGCACCGATCCAACTCATCCACGAAGATGACGATTTGTGGTCTTTTGCCCTTCTCGTTTAGCTTTTCAATGGTTTTAGAGAGAGCGGTATGGAACTGTTCGTTGAGGCTCTTCTCCGCCATGTAGGCATCCACTGCGTCTGAAACAGAGCTCGATATATAGTCGGATATGGCCGTTTCCATAATTTCTTCTACATTTAGAATCCCAGCCGAGACCAGCTTCGCGCCTACCGTCACTGTTTTCTTTGCCAGCAACGTTCCAATCTTCTTAGCTTTTTTATAATGCTCCGCGAACTCTGGCGACCTTTGCGCCACTCTTGATTCGAGCTTCCCCATCTCTCCAATGAAGGCTATTAGTGGATCTGTCGTGAAATCCGTTTCCCACGCATTGAAATAGACGCAAGTGAATCCTTTGGATTCTAGGTCCACTTTCAGAAACTTAATGAACGTGGTTTTCCCCGTGCCCCAAGGAGAGTCGATGGCTAAAACAAACGGACCTTTGAGATCTTCAATAAGCGTCGACACGGCCTCTACTGCTGGTCCCCGCCCCAACGCGTCATTTTGAAATGGCTTAGTTTGCGGAATTTCGATTGGAGGGAGTTTGTATTGCACGGCAATCTCAATTACTGATCAGGACTATTCAGAAAGTCTTTGCCGTGCTGGTACCAAATCGGTCGAAGTACTTGGATTGAATCCTCACTAGATTTCCCGGTGATAGTAACAATCTCCCAAAGGCGTCCCGTATGCGTGTCTAACATGAACTGATCGCGTCGGAAGGAAGAAATTTGTCCAAAGACATAACGCCCATTCGAATTCTGAAGCAAAGAGAAGTTTTTTACATCGTTTTCAGCGTGTGCTGGGATCACACTCGCGACGCATAGACAGACAACTAAGCCAATGTGTTTCATGGACATCCTCCTGTAAGACGAACTCACATCTCAATCGACCGCCGACCGCCGCATGAACCTTCGAACGCTCAACATATCAAACACGCCCCAGTCCTCTACGCTAAATTCCCCAGCGCCAGGATATGGTTGATTTGTCTTCCGGTAGGTGATCTTCACGCCAAACTGTCGGCGAGCATTCCTGAACAGCCGGCGAGCAGTAGGTTCGGAAACTCCGAGTACCTCACTAACTTCCCGGCAGGTTGATCCTCCGTGCTTGGAGATGTAGTCCAATAGTTCAAGCAGTAATCGACCATCCACTCGACCCACGCCGCCTCTCAGGGGATTGGTCATCGCCTCTGATGTCTCCACTCCCACGGCGGCATAGCATTCCTGTCCTGCCATAACCCTATGCGCTTCGCTTGCGCCTCGTTCTCAGCAAATGAATAGCGCTCGCGATCTTCGTCCGTCTGCTCTTTTTCGTACTGTTTGTAGTGCCAAGCCAGGCCAGCAGCAATCTGGACGAGTCCTGCATCGAGAGTGCCAGGGCAAGTCTCCTGGAATGATGCGGAAGCATCCAGAGAAGAAATCATTACCTTTCCGACGATGCGGCCATAGCGGTCGTGTTTTTTCCATTCGATGCAGACGGGCCTATTGTGGAGCAGATCGGACAGATGCTGCTTCGATCTATTTCCAAAGGACTGCTTATTCTCTGGCGCGTCGATTGCAGCAAGGCGGATCTTGTGCTGCACCTCGGCAGCGTCAAGAACCATGATCGTGTCGCCATCTGAAACCCCGACTACGCGGCCGGAAAGCGTTTCCCCATGGCCGGCGCTGGCGACGAGGAGAAGACCAAGAAGCCATCTAGCGATTCTTTGGCTTCCCATGCTTTGACGTTCCCGTAGCGGAGCCTTTACAAACAGCTTGATCTGGATGGCATAAGCAGTAGTTAGCCATGCGGTGGACGTGGTAGCCACCGCGCTTTCGGTCGCTATGACCGCCGCAACTGTCTAGGCCGCCGCCATGTGCGTACAAGTTCGACGGTAGCCAAAGGCCGCAAAGGACTAACAAAATGGGCAGACGGCAGTTCAAGTCCGACCCTCCCAAGAAGAGCAGTGTGCAACAGGCTACAAAACGAGTACGAATGGGGTTAAGAAACGAACGCCCAACCCATGAACCCTATGGCCAAGACAGAGGCGATGATCGCCAACGGAGTCGTCCAGCGCTCAATCCATACCAAGACTCGATCGATAACCGGATCGTTGGCAGCCTTCATGGCGATAGCATAGGCCTCTAATCTTATTAATGTCTTCTCTTTTCTAGAGATCTTTTCTCAGCGCTTACGGTCATTTGTATGGTACCGCACAGTTCAATTATGCTGTGTTGCGATAACCTAACGGCTCGGGACTCTGCTGCGCCACATGGATGTTAGACGCAGAAGTGGAGGAGAACATCGTTATGAGAAATCGCATCAGGGTGCTCGTGGTCGAGGATAACCTCGCTGATGCCGAACTGGCATTACGGGAACTGAAGCGGGCGAATATTCAGATTGACGCCAGGCGAGTTGAAACATTTGCAGATTATAGGCGGGAACTGGATTCGTTCAGTCCACACGTGATCCTGTGTGATTATTCGATGCCCAAGTTCAACGGCATGGAAGCGCTCAGAATTGCCAAACAGTCCTATCCCCATATCCCATTTATTTTCGTTTCCGGCACCATAGGCGAAGAGTCCGCGCTTCTAGCTCTAAAAAACGGCGCAAGAGATTACATTCTTAAAGGCCAGCTGCTGCGTTTGCCAGCCGCTGTTGAGAGGGCGCTTAAAGAAACCGAGGAGCGCGGTGTCCGTCACGCCCACGAGAAAGCACTACGCTGGAGCGAGAAGATGTATCGGTCAATCTTTGACTCTTCCCCCCACCCCATAATGATCTACGACCTCGGAACACTGCGTTTTTTAGTCGTTAATGACGCTGCGGTCGAGCGTTATGGTTATAGTCGCGAGGAGTTTTTGGCGATGACCGTGAAGGAACTTCTCGCCACTAACAATCTGGATAACCTGCTGGGTTACCTTCAGGCACCGGGACGAGCGCTCGACTTGCCGAAAGCCTGCCAGTTTCGAAAAAAGGGTGGCGAGTTGCTCAATGTCGAAATGGCAATTCAAGACATCGTCGTAGAGGACAAGCCGGCAAGGGCCATGCTCTGCTAGTGCGCCACAAGATTGGCAAGCCATTTTGCGCGATCGCCTCGCCAGTTCAATCAACGCAGACCGGTCAGTTCGGTGTAGACGACCCAATCTATGCGAGCGACGCGCGGTCCCCGCCACCCAGTCAAGCAACATACTGTCGGGATCTAAAGGGTTGGACTAACGTTCGCGCTGGTAGGATTACGTACGGGTGGACCGGCGATTCTCTCTAGCACGTGACGCGCCATGGCGACCGCGAGTTCTTGTTCACCCATGAACACCTTTCCGGCATGCTCTTTTTGCAGCAAAAGTGCCTCTTCTTCGCTATGAGTACGAACTACGGTATCAATGCGCGAATTGAGCATGAGCGCAATTTCGATCATCTTGCGCGCGCGAAAGGTATCCGGCGTGGCGATTACAAGTATACGTGCCCGTGCGATATGCGCCTGGATCAGGATCGCCGGGTCAGAGGCGTCACCCGAGACCGCCGGAATTGCTCGGCGACGTAATTGCTCGACTAGTTCGCGGTTCTGCTCCGCCACAACGAACGATACGCCGCGTTCTATAAGTGCCTCGGCGATTCGCTTTCCTACACGTCCATAGCCCACCAGCACTACCTGGCCGGTTAACCGATTCTGGTCGATAGTGATCGGTAATTCGGCAAGCGGATCATTGGAGCGTTCTACCATCCTTGCCAACTTCGAGCGTGATCGTATCCAAGCCTGCGCAGGCTCAATTGCCCGGAACAGCAACGGATTAATGGCGATCGAAATCAGTGCACCTGCGACAATAAGGCTTTGCCCCTGCGGCGATAAGATCCCAAGACTCACTCCAAGACCAACCAGGATGAACGAAAACTCGCCAATCTGCGCCAGGCTCGCCGATACTGTTAGCGCTGTATTGAGCGGGTAACGGAAAGCAAGGACCAGCAAAAACGCCGCCACTGACTTGCCAACGATGATGATCCCGACGACCACGAGAACCCTCAAGGGCTCGCTAATCAACATGGTCGGATCGAACAGCATTCCTACCGACACGAAAAAAAGGACGGCGAACGCGTCCCGCAGTGGCAAGGATTCATTGGCCGCGCGGTGGCTCAACGCGGATTCTCTCATGACCATCCCAGCGAAGAACGCGCCGAGCGCGAACGACACGCCAAACAATTCAGCGGACCCATAAGCGATGCCTACCGCGGCAGCAACCACGCACAACGTGAAAAGCTCTCGCGAGCCGGTGCGCGCAACCTGCCATAGCAACCAAGGAAAGAAACGTCGTCCGACTACGAGCATGAGCACGATAAAAGCCGTGACTTGGCCAATGGTAATGGCGAGTGTGGCCAGCAGGCTTCGATCCCCCGATTCGTGGGGTAAGCTACCCTCATTACCGCCGATCCACCCGGACAGTGGAGGGAGCAAAACAAGAACTAGCACCATGACCAGATCTTCTACCACCAGCCAGCCAACAGCGATTCTGCCGTTCACGGACTCCAATACGCCGCGGCTTTCGAGCGCCCTCAAGAGCACCACGGTGCTGGCCACTGAGAGCGCCAAGCCGAAGACAAGGCCCTCCCCCATACTCCATCCCCACATTGCCGCGACTGCCATGCCGAGGACAGTAGCTACGGCAATCTGAAGCATAGCTCCTGGCAAGGCGATCCTACGAACAGCCAAGAGGTCTTGTAGAGAGAAATGCAGCCCCACCCCAAACATCAATAACATCACTCCGATTTCGGCGAGCTGCCCGGCCAGATTCATGTCTGCCACGAATCCCGGCGTGGCTGGACCAATCAGAATCCCCGCGACCAAGTAGCCAAACAGCGCCGGCAGCTTCAGGCGCACTGCACTGAATCCCATGACCAGCGCAAGGCCTAACGCTGCTGCAATCGTCGTGATGAGGTCTATGCTGTGCGGCATGCTCTATCTTCTTTCCAGAGGGGCTATTGCCATAAGTGCCGGCAGTGTTCCGTCATGTTTCGAGATCCAGACTTATTCCCAGCGAGGCGGTACATAGTTAAACGGACAGGCTAGTAATGTTATTCATGACAAACCTTCCCGTCGTCGCGCAATCTATCGAAGTCTATAGTTAAGGAACGAGGTTAGCAGTGGGATTTTTGAAGAAGGATGAATCCGCCAGCGATCTGGTCAGTCTTGAAGAGCGCTGGGAGCGGGGGTATTGGACTAGACGGTTTGCTGTTACAGAGGAAGAGCTAAGAGAAGCAATCGCCGCCGTGGGTAATGACGCGGAGGATGTAAGAAAGTACCTGAGATTCCCGCCTAAAGTAGCAAGGAAATAGCCAATTCGGTTTTCACGGACTTTGCCGAGGTTCGGCGCTGCTTATGAGAGGTACGCCCTAACAGATGTAAGGCTCACCGATCCTCGAACCTTTTCGCCTCTCGCTCCTTCCCCACTGCGGTCTTAATCTTCAGCCAGTCTCGGGTTTTTCCCGCACGATAGATCGAGTCGCAGCGCTTCGCCATTACACCTTCCAGGCGCAATTGTTCAGTTACCCCAAACAACACTTCGCCTTCCTGTTCCACGAAATCGACAAACGCGATCCGTTGCTGCTTTCTGCCAAGCGCAGTTCTCAGCAACTGCTTCCGGGCCAGTAGAGTTTGCCTCCTTGTGTCCGTGTCATTGATTGCAAGAATGTCGAAAGCCATCACTTGTGCCTGATGCTCTACCGCCAGTCTCTGAACTGTGGTCGATGACTTGGCAACGGCGCATCTGCGAAGCTGGTAGAAGCTGGGATGACCGTTCTCGTCTGCTACAACCAGCTCGCCATCAATAACTAGATCACCCTTCAGGGCTTGAACGCCTCTGACGATCTCGGGGAAGCGGTCTGCCAGGTCGTTGCCATTACGGGTGAGCAAACGGACTTGCTTGCCTTCTTTCAGGACCAGGAGCCGGAAGCCATCGTATTTAAGTTCGAAGAGCCAGCCGCTTGCCGAAAACGATACCTTGGCTGGCGTTGCCAGCATTAAGTCCCGGTGTGATAGCTTCGTCATGTACTAGTCGGCAAACTTCGCCGGCGTAAATTTTCGACCGCTCAGCGGCTGTCAAACTTCATTCCAGTAATGGTTTCATTTTGCGTTTTCCTGGTTGGTTCACCTGTTTCGGTATCTGGCGATGCATTGTTGTCTTCGATAACGGGTTCCTGCCTATCTTGGAATCTTGCATACGCTACAAAGTCGAAAAGATTTAAGGATTGCACATGACTCATTGGAAGAACGATCTCAAAATCCTTGGGATCATGCTGCGCAGACTCATTACCGTGTGTGGAGTGAATTGCAGCTGCAGGGGAATCGCCAGATACCGTTTTGCTTTGCGCAGCGGTCGATGCCCAAGTCTCGTAAATCCAGTTGTAATCAGTAGTGAATTCGATTTTGAGATTGTCCTTTTCCCTATACCCGCTCGCTAAGGGCAACAATCGAATTGCCTTGGTGTCTCGCTCTGGGTCTGGCGTCTCGAGCACATAGCCAACGTATACCTTCCGGCTATCCATCGTGACGGCGATCGGCAGTTCCGATTGAATGGATCTTTGTAGCATTGCGTCCATGGGGCTGGCACTAAGCGCCATCTGTTGGAATGGCGTAATAGTGCGTCGTAACGCCTTAGGGAGAGAAAAGGGCTTTTCTCGCCAAAACCTGTTCAAGAGCGCGTCCACGGAGAGCACCATAAGGCGGTACATTAAGTGCAAAAAATTTGCCAGTACGGCTAGCAACGGCCCAAGTGCCATCGCATATAGGCAAACCAGAGTAAGTGGCAATTGATATTCGTGCCCTTTGCTCTCCAAAAATGGGCTAACGATCTCTTGAAGCAGGTTCTCAAATTCCCGATACGAATTGGAGCGGATTATTAGTAGCAAACGAAGCAGTACTGCAGTGATAAAAAGGAACGCAGCGTAGAACCCCGCGCGGAAGTACAGGCGTTGTCCTTCTTCACGCGCGCACGAGAAGCGCGTGGCATTGCAGATCCGTGCAAAGACGTACCCACCAATAAGCGGCAGGAAAAGAAGCGCGATGTCCAAATAGTCTCTCTAGAGACTAATTAAACTCTCGGCGTGGGTGTTTTGGAGATGATCTTGCGAACGGCAGCTGCTTGATCCTTGGTTGACGCATATTTCAATACGTCTGACGGGTCAACGCGGACGGCTCCGGTATCTGTGATTCGAACTTCTACCCCGCTAGTCGTAGTAGTGGATTGCTCTAGCGCGGCGCTTACAACTCTTCGGACTTGCTTCAGTAAATTGGACATCGTAGCCCCCCCCCTTTGGCCGGGTCACACCGGTTAGATACCCAGTGAATAAGTATGAGAGCGTACTAAATACTTAACAAGCGATTTGACCGAAGAAATGGCATATCGTTTTCAGCCCGCATTTAATGGGGAAACCTACTATATGCCTACTAACTTCAGAATTAACTTCTAAACGTTCTGTAACGTATTGAATTTATGGTAGGCGGTGCCAGATTCGAACTGGCGACCAACGGATTAAAAGTCCGCTGCTCTACCGACTGAGCTAACCGCCCAAAAAAAGAGGCGCATTCTACCGGTCCGCGCATGCGTGCGTCAAACCGGATATCGTGCGGCCGTGTGCTGCGCGCGCAGCACTATCCCGAATCGGGCAAGCGACGGTACTGCATTTTCATGGTTAACGCAGCACCTGCAATGATCGAGAACAGAACCACAAACGAACCCAGCGCCAGGGTCGACACACCGGTAACGCCCTGACCAATGGTGCAGCCCATGGCACATACGCCGCCGAACCCCATGAGCAGACCGCCATACACATGTCTGCGCGTATCGGCCGGAGAAGCGAATGTTTCCCAGTAGAACCGTCGCCCAAGCAGCGCTGAGCACAGCGCGCCCAGCAAAGTACCGAGCACCACAGCCACACCGAAGCTCATGCGCACTTCCGATCGGGCCCAGAATTGCAGCAATTCGGACGCATGTGCCAGTGGACCGATGAAGGTAAACGATTCCGGACGTGCCGTGCGCGTGCCTGCATACACTTCAAGGAACGTTTCCGGATCTTCGGCAATGAACCCGAGATGACCCGTCACGTACCATCCTCCGACGATCG
Source organism: uncultured bacterium (assembly GCA_965233135.1). GTDB lineage: Bacteria > Pseudomonadota > Gammaproteobacteria > Burkholderiales > JACQAP01 > JACQAP01. The sequence goes on from CBDDRM010000213.1 coordinate 13,230, forward strand.
CCACGCCGATCAAAAGCGCGGCAATCAGGCGCTCATAGTCGCGGCGGAAATCCCGATCCTTGAGCACGAATGCAAGCAATCCCAGCGCGATGCCCGTTGCAATCCATGGTTGAACAAGTCGCGGGCCGGTACCGAGCGACAGGGCCAACAACCACGACAAGTCCTGGCCCTGATCGAACTGCACGGCAAATCTGTCCAGTATTGCCCGCAGCGGCGAGAGCACGCCGTTGATCGTCATTTCCGCACCCAGCGCGACGCACAACACCACAATGAGGGATTTGAGGTTGCCCCCGCCAAGGCGGATCAGGCTACGGCTGGCGCAGCCGGAAGCCAGCGTCATGCCGACCCCGAACAGCAGTCCACCGACAAGGTAGGCGAGCCATGGCCAACGCGGCGCCGGATAGGCCGAACGCGACAGTTCGACCGCACCGGCGTGGTCCAGGGCATTGGCACCCGCGATCGCCACGGCAATGGCCAGCAGCCACATGCGCATGCGGCTCCAATCGCCCATGTTGAGCACATCGGACACGGCCCCCATGGTGCAGAAATCAGTTCTTTGTGCAGCGGCGCCAAATACGAACGCCAGACCGAATCCGCACACGATGACCAGGAATGCCAGTTCGGTAGTCGCATCCATCAGAGCTCAACCGGGCCGGGCAGCGCGCGGCCGTTACCTGAGTTTCGCCAGCCGGCTCCTGGCTTTCTCGGCGGCTTCGCTGCCGGGAAACTTCGCGATGAGTTCCTCGTAGGTTCGTCGAGCCGCAGTGCTGTCCCCCAGAATAGTCTCTGCAGTGCCGATGATCAGTAAGGCATCGCTGACTTTGGCGCTTTCCGGGTAAGTCCCCAACAGCCCGCGCTCAGCGTCGATGGCAGCACGATAGTCGCGCTGGTGGTAATACGATTCGCCGATCCAGTATTGGGCGTTGGCCGCCAGTGCATGTTTCGGATAAGTCTTGATGAACAATTCGAATGCGCGAATCGCCCCCGCATAGTCGGCCTTCTGATAGTGGCCAAACGCGCTTTCGTACGTTCGCTGGATCGCGGCCTGATCCGTCGCCGATAGGGATGCCGGAGGCAGAGAGCTCGCCGCCGGTGCGTTGCCCGCAGAGGACGACGTCGCTGACGGCGTGCCTGCAGTGGTACTGGCAGGTACATCCCGCGCCACGGGCGGCAGCGGCGGATTAGCCGGAGGCGCGACCGTGACTGAGGCCACGGGCGCCGGAATGTTCGGCTCGCTCGCAGTCGATTGCTCGAGCTTGCGCAGTCGCTCGTCCAGAGCAGCCAGGCTCTCCTGCTCCTTCCTCGCGCTACTACTTTGTTCGGCGCGGCTTTGCTCGATACGGCGCAGCCGTGTATCCAGGTCTACGTACATATCCCTCTGGCGTTTCTGGGCATTGGCAATGTCGTTGGTCAGCACCTCGATCTGTCCGCGCAACCGGTTCAATTCCCCATTCAGGGCTTCAACCTGATTGAGCAATTGCACCATGCCACGGTTGCTTTGAACGGGTTCGGCCTGCGCGAGTCGACGCGCCTCGGGAGGCTGTGCTTGCGCAAAGACCGTGCGGGGTACGGCACCGATACCGACTGCCTGCACCAGGACAACGACCAGGAACAGCCATCGCTGCGGGCTGTTACGACCGCAAAACGCCACTCGGTTTAGCATGCAGGCTCCCCAGACTGACCGGCAAAGTAAAAGCGCGCCGCAATCGCGGCGCGCTTCTGAAATCGGTGCGAACGGGCATTACTGCGGGGCGTTGGGATAAACGATGTCCGAGCGGCGATTCTGGGCCCAGCTTTCCTCATCCTGACCGAGCGCGACCGGTTTCTCGGCGCCAAAACTGACCGTCTCGATCTGTTTGTCCGCAACGCCAAGCAAGACCATGGCGCGCTTGACGCTGTCTGCGCGGCGCTGCCCCAACGCCAGATTGTACTCACGGCTGCCACGATCATCGCAATTGCCCTGCACCGCAATCCTGATGTCGGAATTATCCATCAGGAACTTGGAATGCGCCTCGATCACCGGCACGAACTCTTCCTTGATGTCGTAACGATCGTAGTCGTAATAAATGCTGCGCTTGGCCAGCGGGCTCCCCGGCGCCTTGAGCTGCGACCATGCGTCGCCCTTGAGCTGCGATTCGCCCACGCCTGCGTCAGGCAGCGACTTCACGATTGCCTGATCGCCCTGCTGGCGGCGCTGCTGCTCTTCAAGCTGGCGTTTGAGTTCTTCCTGCTCCTTCGCAATCTGGGCTTGGCGGTCGGCCTCCTGGGTATTCGCAGCCTGGCGCTGCGCCTGCTGCTGATCGAAAAGGTCACGTTGCTCGATATCGGCACTCTTCTGTCCCTGGCTCGCGCACGCCGCGAGCGATAAAATCAAGGGCAGCAAATAAAAATGGGTCTTCATCAATTACTCCTTTCGGCGATTGTTCGGAAGCGGTCCCCACGCAGGTTCTCGTATGTCGCCAGACTGCGCGGTAATTCTTTGCTTGATCCGTCCATCGCTCGATACAGCGGCTAATATACCACGGCCTTTTATCTCGGACGCATAGAGGATCATCTTGCCGTTCGGCGCAAACGTCGGCGATTGATCAAGAGCGCCGGCGGTCAGGATCTGCATCTGGCGCGATGCGATTTCCTGCACGGCGACGTTGAAACGCCCCTCGTTGCGATGGATGAAGATGAAGGATTTGCCATCCGGACTGTAACGCGGGGTGACGTTGTAATTGCCGTCAAACGTCATGCGCTCGACCTCACCCTGACCATCCGCGCGCATGCGGTAAATCTGCGGGCTGCCCGCACGGTCGGAGGTGAACAGGATAAATCTGCCGTCCGGGGAGAAGCTCGGTTCCGTGTCGATCGACTGGGTGCGCGTCAGGCGGACCAAGCCAGTCCCGTCCGCGCCGACCAGATAGATGTTCGATGTGCCGTCCTTGGTCAGCACCACCGCGAGGCTCTTTCCATCCGGCGCCCAGGTAGGCGCGGAATTTGACCCTTCGAAATTGGCAAGAACAATGCGCGTGCCGTCCAGCAGGTTGTGCACGAACACGATTGGCTTGCGCCGTTCGAACGAGACATAAGCTATGCGTGTGCCGTCCGGCGACCACTGCGGAGAAATGATCGGTTCGCGATGGGCGAGGATGAAATCGGAGTTGAACCCGTCGGCATCCGCGACTTGCAGTTCGAACCGGTTATCACCCTTGGTCACATAGCATATCTTGGTCGCGAAAACCCCGGGGTCGCCGGTGAGTTTCTCGTAGATCAGATCCGCTATCTTGTGCGCCGTGGTGCGCAGTTGCGGCACGGTAACGGTGTAGGAAAAACCCATCAACTGAGACTGCTTGGCGATGTCCATCAATCGAAAGCGCACCTCGGCACGTCCGTCGCCTTTCTCGATCACCGACCCGATGACCATGGTCTCGGTGCCTTCATTGCGCCAATAACGATAGTTGATCTCGGCGGGTTCCGTGGGCAGCGGACGAACGCTTCCCAATGAGCCCAACTTGAACAACCCGCTGCGCTGCAGGTCCGCTGCAACGATCTGACCGACGCGATGCACGAAGCGCTCTTCGCCCGCAAACGGCAGAACCGTGATCGGAATCTGGTTCGCGCCTCCGCCAATAATTTCGATCGCCAGGGGAGCGGCAGCGGCATGGGTGCACAGCACGCCAAGCAACAAGGATAAAGCGAGGGTCCGAGCCACGCTGAGTGGCTCGCGAACGATGGATTTATACATGTGCAATAGGGGAAGAGTCATGGCTCAGTCCTTAGGTCGGAAAACAAGCACGAGTTCCCGGAAACTCTCCTGGAACAGATCGGGATCGTTCGGCACGGGCAAGGGTTGCGCAGCGGAAATTGCGCGCTCCACGGCTGCGTCATAAGCCGGATTGCCGCTCGATTTCTTCAGTTTCGCTTCCAGTACTTCGCCTCCAGGCAGTAACACCACTTCAAAGCGCGCTTCGGGATTGCCTTCGATATTCGGGGGCACCACGACGCGCCCCTTGATCTTGGACTGGATGCGCGCCACCCAGTCACCGATAAGCTTTTGATGCGCGGCGCGTGCGGCCGCTTCGGCCCGCGCCTTCGCTTCCTGCGCTTCACGTTGCTTACGCGCGGCTTCCTGCTGCTGACGCTCGCGCTCTGCCGCAGCGGCACGCTGTCGGCGTTCTTCTTCGCGCCTGGCCTCTTCTACGCGTTGTTGCTCTTCCAGCCGCTTTTGCTCTTCGCCGCGGCGCAGTTCTTCTTCCTTGCGCAGCCTCTCCTGCTCCGCTCGCTTCTGCTCTGCCTCGACACGTCTTTGCTCGGCCTCGATGCGTTTCTGTTCGAGTTCCGCGCGGCGTTGCTCCGCCTCCGCCCGCTTGCGCTGCTCGGCAGCCTCGCGCTCCTGCTCTTCAAGCCGCCGCTTCTCTAGCTCCGCCTTGCGCTGCTCCTCCTTTCGCTCGGCTTCCGCCCTCTTTTGCTGCTCACGCAATTCGGCTTCGGCCTCTTCTTTCTGCTTGCGCAGTTTGTCCTTGAGTTCGATCTCGGCAGCCGTTGGTTTGGGCGTTTCCACTTTGGGGGGCGGCGGCGCCACCGGCTCCTTCACGACCGGCGGTGGGGGCGGTACAACCGGCTGGCGTACTTCGGGCGCGGGCTTTGGCGGGGGCGGCGGCGGCGGCTTCGCCGCCAGTTTCGGTGCAGGCTTCGGGGGCTCCGGCGGCAAAGGCACTTTCTTGGATGGTTCAGGCAGGTCTTGCCAGAGATCAACCACCATCGGGCTCACCGGCTTTTTCTGCCAGCTGACTCCGAATACGAGCAGGCCGAAGAACAGCACATGCACCAAAACTGCCAGGGCACCCGAAGCCAACCGACCGGGTTCATCGATCGCGCGCAAGCTCACCCCGCTCGCGGCTTTGCCAGCAGACCGACGCGCTTTACCCGATTCTGCTGCAGCAGATCCATGACTTGGATCACCGCCTCATACTTCACATCCTTGTCCGCGGAGATGACCACCGGCTGGTCGGGCTTCTTGGCTTGCTTGCTGCGGACGAGCCGGACCAACTCGTCGCGATTCACCGGACGCTCGGCCGAGGAGATGTCACGATCGATGAGCGACAGCGCACCGCTGGCACGGATCCATATCTCCATGGGCAAGGCCGGCGGCGTGGAAGATTTGCCAATCGTCGGCAGATCGATGACGCCCGGGTTCATCAACGGGGCAGTCACCATGAAAATCACGAGCAGTACCAGCATCACGTCGATGTAGGGCACGACGTTGATCTGGTTCATCAGGCGCGGGTGTCGCCGGCGGGTGGCCATGCGCTTTAGCCCAAGCTCGTTGAAGTCTGCCCTGCCGTTTGCCCCGTCGTGCCTTGGGACGGCGCGTTGGCCTGGCGTTGCAGGATATTGGAGAATTCCTCCATGAAACTGTCGAACCGTATCGAAAGCCGATCGATATGGCGCACGAAATGGTTGAACGCGATGACCGCCGGGATCGCCGCGAACAATCCCATGGCCGTTGCCACCAACGCTTCGGCGATGCCGGGAGCGACGTGCGCCAGCGTGGCCTGGCCGACATTGGCCAGACCGCGGAACGCATTCATGATGCCCCATACCGTGCCGAACAGGCCTACGTACGGACTGACCGAACCCACCGTGGCCAGAAACGACAGGTGCGCTTCGAGCCGGTCAAGTTCGCGCTGATAGGTCGCGCGCATGGCGCGGCGCGTACCATCCATGAGCATGCCCAGGCTGGTTCCGCTTTGCTTGCGCAATTTGACGAACTCGCGGAATCCCGATTCGAAGATGCGCTCCATGCTGCCTGCGTCATGGCGCGCGCTCGCTGCCGCCTGGTACAGAGTGCCCAGATCGGCGCCACTCCAGAAGCTTCGTTCGAACTGGTCCGTGCGCCGGATGGCATCGCGCACGACGAACATCTTGCGGAAAATGAACCACCACGAAATCATCGACACCACCAGCAGCAGGGCCAGCACCAGCTGCACCAGCACGCTGGCGTTACCGATCAAGCTGGCAAAGGACATATCCTGGGAAACATTCATAAGTTTTTGTCAGAGGTCTTGAACGCGGTTGAGGTGGCGGCGGGGTTGAGCGCGATGAAAAGTTGCACGCGTCGGTGCATGCACGTCTTCTGCCAGCGCCGCAAGGATTTCGGCGGGAAACGTCACTGGCTTCAGGTTGTCGGCCGCAACGCACGCAACGTTGACCGCGGCCCGTAACAAGGTGTCGTCCTCGCGCCTGATCTGTTGCGCGAACGTGAGTTGTGCGCGTCCGAGCTTTTCAACAGCCGCGCTGACGCTCAGCATGTCATCGAGCATCGCTGGTTTGAGATAAGCAAGCTCCAGGTGCCGCACGATGAATAACAGCCGAAACCGGGAAGCAAGTTGGCGGGAATCGAATCCGCGTATACGCATCCATTCCATGCGCGCGCGTTCCAGGAAATTCAGATAAGTCGCGTGAAACACGACGCCGCCGGCGTCCGTGTCCTGGTAGTACACGCGCACTGCGATCTCGAATGCGATCTTAGCTCTCCCGCCAGAGTTCAGCGCTACCCGAGGGCGGGGGAACCACGAGTCCAAAATGTCGGTAAGTCGACGCCGTCGCGATACGCCCCCGCGGAGTGCGCTGCAGATAACCTTGCTGGATCAGAAATGGTTCGAGAACATCCTCGATGGTATCGCGCTCTTCTCCGATTGCCGCAGCCAGGTTGTCGATTCCCACCGGGCCGCCGCCAAATTTCTCCAGCACCGCAAGCAGAAGCTTGCGATCCATGACATCCAGGCCGATGCGATCCACGTCCAGCATTTTAAGCGCCGCATCGGCAATGTCGCGGTCTACCACGCCATGCGCCTTGACTTGTGCGAAATCCCGCACGCGGCGCAGCAACCGGTTGGAGATTCGAGGCGTGCCGCGCGATCGCGATGCAATCTCGAGCGCGCCTTCCGGGGTTGTCTGCACGGCGAGCAGCCCGGCCGAGCGCTGGACAATACGCGTAAGTTCCGCGGGCGAATAAAACTCGAGCCGCGACACGATGCCGAACCTGTCGCGCAGCGGATTGGTGAGCATGCCGGCGCGCGTCGTCGCACCGATCAAGGTGAACGGCGGCAGATCGAGCTTGACCGACCTCGCGGCCGGACCTTCTCCGATCATGATGTCGAGCTGAAAATCTTCCAGGGCGGGATAAAGAATCTCCTCGACGACCGGAGACAAGCGGTGAATCTCGTCGATGAACAGGACGTCATTGGGCTCCAGGTTGGTCAGCAGCGCGGCAAGATCGCCGGGACGCTCCAGCACGGGTCCCGAGGTTTGGCGCAGGCTGACGCCCATTTCCCGCGCGATGATGTGGGCCAGCGTGGTCTTGCCCAGTCCCGGCGGGCCGAACAGGAGCACGTGATCGAGCGCCTCGCGGCGTTGCCTTGCCGCTTCGATGAATATCTGCAACTGGCCGCGGATTTTCTCCTGGCCGATGTACTCGTCGAATTGCTTGGGGCGCAAGGCCCTCTCGATCGCTTCTTCCTGCGTCGACTGCGGGTCTGGCGTGATCAGTCGGTCGGTTTCGATCATCCTTCTTGGCCGCCGCGAAGATGCGCTTCGGGCATCATCCGCGGCCGCTTCTAAACTCCTGCAGCTGCGGACGGACCGCGTCCGCATTGGCCTCTACTTGCCGGGGCATGTCCAACGCCAATTTATCGAGGTGACCGGTGATAATGCCAGTCAGCTTCAGAATCGCCGTGACGAAGTACTTTTTGCCCAGGGCCGAATAAGCAAATCGCTGGCCCTCGGAATTGGTAGCGTCCTGGATGGAGAATCGCATGTCCTCGTCCTCCCTGTTCCATATTGTCTGCATGCGACCGCGTTCTTCCTGGATGCCGGGAATATCCTTGAGCTTGCCGGAGAACGATAGCGTCGTGATCACTTGCGTGGACACCGTATGGTCGACGATTTTGGCTTGCTTGCGGCCGACTTCGGAACGAAAGTGCGTGAGCAGTACGTCCAGTTCCTCGGCATTGAACTCACGTGCGTCCAGTTCGTGCCACTGCGGCCGCAGCCAGTCCATGCGGGCAAATTCAGCTGCGACTTTGCCGACCACCTGCTCCAGCAGCAACGCTTCAGCGCGTTGCCATTGCGCGTTGCGCGGATTCCAGTCGGGCCCGAGCTTTTCTTCCTTGCCCAGACGCGTCAGCAGACTGCGAATCGCGACCAGGCCTTCCTGCTTGATGTAAAAGTTGCCTATGGCAATCGACGTGCCGAGGTCATGCAGCGCGATGAGCTCATCGATCTGCTGTTTCTTGTCATTCTGCTCTTGCGCCGCGGCCGTGGCCCCGGAGACGAATCCCAGTAAAACCAGGGCAATAATTGCAATGCGCGCTGCAATCTTCATCAGTGACTTGTCCTTTGACTGGCGGGCCGGATAACGCTCGGCGTGAAAATTGCCCGCGATTATAGCCCAGCGATCCCTGTTGCCGCGGTTCGATAGTGCATGGTGTCGTGTCGGGGCGACAGCACGGCAAGCGCCCGGCGATTGACCGGCGCTCAGGCCCGGGATAGAAGTTTCAGGGCTTGGCGAATGGTTTCCTGTACCGGTGTATCCGGTGCAATCCGGGCGAGCGCCTGATTGGCTTCCTTGTCGCTGTACCCGAGCGCGATCAGCGCGTTCAGGGCGTCGCTCCTGTGTCCGTCATCGCCCGGCGCGACGTTCTGCGAGTCCACGGTGAGCTTGTCGCGTAATTCCAGCAACAGGCGCTCAGCGGTTTTTTTGCCGATGCCCGGAATTCTGGTCAGCCGCGCGCCGTCGTGCGCCATAACCGCCTGGGATAATTCGGAGACCGACATGCCGGACAGCACCGACAAGGCGGTTCTCGCGCCGATGCCACTGATTCTGAGCAGCTGGCGGAACAATTGCCGCTCCTGGTCGGTACCGAAGCCGAATAACAGATGGACATCCTCACGCACGAGCAAATGAGTATGCAAAGTGACCGTGGCGCCCGTGGCCGGCAACAAAAAGAACGTGCTCATGGGCACATCGACCTCGTAGCCCACGCCATGCACTTCGAGGACGATCGTCGGCGGGCGTTTTTCGATCAGTTGTCCGGTCAAGCGCCCGATCACACCAGTCTCCCGCGTTTCATCCGAAAGCCGCGCGTTTCAAGCTTGCCCAGTCCTAAACCGCCGTGTGCATGGCAGATGGCGCAAGCCAAGGCATCGGCCGCATCGGCGCTCGGGTCGCCGGGCAATCTGAGCAGACGGCGCACCATCTCCTGCACTTGCTCCTTGCGGGCATGGCCGTTGCCAACCACCGATTGCTTGACCTGCAGCGCCGTGTATTCCGACACCGGCAAGGCGCTGATCACCGCGGCGCAGATCGCCGCCCCGCGCGCCTGGCCCAGCAGCAGCGTGGACCGGGGATTGACGTTGACGAATACCTTCTCGACTGCGACTTGTTGAGGCTTGAGCTGCGCGATGACCTGCGACAGGCCCTCGAGAATGGTACGAATGCGCTCCGGTAACTCGCCCTCCGTGGTACGAATGCGTCCGCTGGTGATATACGTCAGCTTCTGCCCGCAGATTTCCAGAACGCCGAATCCGGTGACCCGCAGCCCGGGATCGATCCCGAGAATGCGCAGCACCGGGGGCGCCTGGGGCGCGACGCGCACGGTGCTATTCATCAATTCCGGATATCCGATCCGCGCGGCTGCCGGCTGCCGCGTTAGGCATCGAAGACGGCACTCGTATAGACCTCTTGCACGTCGTCTAGCGATTCCAGCGCATCCATGAGTTTTTGCATTTTCGCGGCATCCTCACCGGTCAGGACGGATTCCATGGTCGGCTTCATGGTCACTTCCGCAAGTTCGGCCTTGAGTCCTGCTTTCCCGAGCGCATCCTTGACGCGCAGAAAATCCTGCGGCGTGGTGATGACCTCGATACTGCCATCATCGTGGGCGACGACATCCTCTGCGCCAGCCTCGATCGCGGCGTCCATGATTTTCTCCTCGCTCGATCCGGGCGCAAAGAGCAACTGCCCGCAGTGCTTGAACAAAAACGCGACCGAGCCCTCGCTGCCAAGATTGCCGCCGTTTTTGGCGAAGGCATGCCGAACCTCGGCAACCGTACGTACGCGATTGTCCGTCATGCAATCCACAATCACCGCAGCGCCCCCGATGCCATAGCCTTCGTACCGGATTTCCTCGTAACTGACGCCTTCGAGTTCCCCGCTGCCGCGCTTGGTGGCACGTTCGACGGTGTCCTTGGGCATATTGTTCGCGTAGGCCTTGTCCACGGCGAGTCGCAAGCGTGGATTGCTGCCCGCGTCGGAACCGCCGAGTCGCGCCGCCACGGTGATTTCCTTGATGAGACGGGTGAAAATCTTGCCGCGCTTTGCATCCTGGCGTCCCTTGCGATGCTGGATGTTCGCCCATTTGCTGTGACCTGCCATGTGCTCCTCTGCGTTAGCCGCCTTGCGAACCCACTAAAACGAGCTAGGCGGCTGATATAATTTTAAAAAAATCTTACCATACGGGTCTGCATCCAGCCGCACACAAATGGCCACCACGCATGCTCTGCCGATTGCAAAATCGTCACACGACCTGACGCTGACGCTGCTGCCCGCGCTTGCTAACCGGCATGGCCTGATCACCGGCGCCACCGGCACCGGCAAGACGGTGACATTGCAAGTCATGGCCGAGGCCTTCAGTTCGATTGGGGTGCCAGTGTTCATGGCCGACGTCAAAGGCGATCTTGCCGGCCTGTCACAACCCGGTTCGATGAATCCGAAGCTCGCCGAGCGCATTGAGAAGCTGGCCCTCGGCAGCTTTGCCTTCTCCGGCTGTCCCACCACGTTCTGGGACGTGTATGGCGCGCTCGGGCATCCGGTGCGTGCTACGGTGTCCGAGATGGGGCCTTTGCTGCTGGCGCGGTTGCTGAACCTGAACGAGACGCAGAGCGGGGTGCTCACCCTGGTGTTCAAGATCGCCGACGACCAGGGGCTGCTGTTGCTGGACCTCAAGGATTTGCGGGCAATGGTGCAGCACGTGGGCGAAAACGCCCGCCAGTTCACCACCGAATACGGCAACGTTTCCTCCGCGAGTATCGGGGCGATCCAGCGCGGCCTGCTTGCCATCGACGCGCAGGGCGGGGATCACTTCTTCGGCGAGCCCGCGCTCAACATCGCCGACCTGATGCAGACCGGCGAGAACGGCTTTGGCATGATCAACATCCTGGCGGCCGACCAGCTGATTCATGCGCCCAAGGCGTATGCCACGCTTCTCCTCTGGTTGTTGTCGGAATTGTTCGAGCAACTGCCCGAAGTGGGCGACCCGGCGAAACCCAGACTGGTGTTTTTTTTCGACGAGGCGCATCTGCTCTTCAATGATGCCGAGCCCGCACTGCTCGACAAAATCGAGCAGGTCATCAGGTTGATACGCTCGAAGGGCGTAGGCGTGTATTTCGTCACGCAGAATCCGCTCGACGTACCGGTCACGGTACTTGGCCAGCTGGGCAACCGCGTGCAGCACGCACTGCGCGCCTTCACGCCGCGCGATCAGAAGGCGGTAAAAACCGCGGCTACGACGCTGCGCGCGAATCCGAAGCTTGACGTGGAGCAGGCCATCACCGATCTGGGCGTGGGTGAGGCATTGGTGTCCCTGCTCGACGAGAAGGGGCGCCCGTCGATGGTGGAACGGGCATACATACTGCCCCCGCACAGCCGCATCGGCCCCATTTCCACGGACGAACGCACGGCCGTGATGAAACGCTCGTTAGTGGCAGGCAGTTACGAGGCAGAGATCGATCGCGAATCCGCCTATGAAGTGCTCAAGGCGCGCCGCGATGCGGCGGCATCTGCATCGCCGACGGCCGCACCGGCGCCCGCCTCCACCGGCTCCGTTTTCGGTGGGGTTTTCGACGGTGTATTCGGCGGCGGCAATTCGCGCCGTCAGTCCGCCGGGGAAGCAATGGTCAAAAGCGCGGCGCGTGCCATCGGCTCGGAAGTAGGCCGCCAGATCATGCGTGGCGTGCTCGGTTCCATGCTTGGCGGCGGCCGCCGCCGCCGTTAGACGATTCGTCAGCGTTGGCGCCATGCCGGCTCGCCCGGGCGCTAACGTGGCCTGTCCCTCCACCGCGGGTATCGCGCTGGTCTTTACCGCAAACCTGGGTTTCGGAGGCAATGCGCACGAGAGCGCAGTCGTGGCGCGCTGGTTTTCTTGAGCGGCGTGCTGTATGCGTTCTACCTGATCGGCGCCGGAGAAATAGCGGGAAGATCGGTGCGATGCGCTGCACCGCCTACGCGATGCTGGTGGCATCGTTCTTTTGCTGGGTGCATTCCTGGATACGCACGACATCCGCGCACTCATCGTACCAGCGCCCGTCTACGCGCTGAGCCTGGCGATGGCGCTCTTTTCGACCGTGATCCCGGCGTGGCTGGTGGCCGAGGGAATACGCCTGAATGGAGCAAATCATGCGGCCAAGGTCCGGCTCCGTCGGACCAGTGGCAACGATAGGCCTGGGCTATTGGTTCCTGGGTGAACCCTTCACTGCTATTCAAATTGGCGGCGCGCGCTGGTGCTGGCGGGTGTGGCGCTGATCAGCACGATCAGATCGTGAACTGACGCGATAATCAGAAACTTCAGACGTTGAAGCGAAAGTGCATTACATCGCCGTCCTTGACGACGTAGTCCTTGCCCTCGAGACGCATCTTCCCGGCTTCCTTTGAACCCTGCTCTCCTTTGTGCGCTATGTAGTCGACGAATGCAATGACTTCGGCACGGATGAAGCCTTTCTCGAAATCGGTATGGATGACGCCGGCGGCCTGTGGCGCGGTATCGCCTCGATGGATGGTCCAGGCGCGCACTTCCTTCTCGCCGGCGGTGAAGTATGTTTGCAGGCCCAGCAGCTCATAACCGGCACGAATCAGGCGATCGAGGCCAGGTTCCTCCAGACCCATATCAGACAGGAACACCCGCTTGTCTTCGTCGGCCAGATCCGCGATCTCGGCTTCCATGCGTGCGCAGAATACCGCCACGGGCGCACCTTCCTTGGTCGCTTTCTGGCGCACTTGCTGCAACAACGGATTGTCTTCGCCGAAGCCATGTTCGTCGACATTGGCTGCATACAAGGTGGGCTTTGCGGTAATCAGACACAGCGGTCCGATCAGCGCTTGTTCTTCGCGCCCCAGACCGAGTGCGCGCACCGGTTTCGCCTGGTCGAGCTGAGCTTGCACTTTGTCCAGCACGGCAACGAGCATCTTTGCCTCTTTGTCACCGGATTGCGCCAGCTTGCGGTTGCGTGCGAGCGTCTTGTCTACGGTGGCAAGATCAGCCAGCGCCAGTTCGGTCTCGATGGTCTCGATATCGGACAATGGATCGACTTTGCCCGTCACATGCACGATGTTGTCGTCTGAGAAACAGCGCACAACGTGCACGATGGCATCGGTTTCGCGAATATTGGCGAGGAACTGATTGCCCAGGCCTTCGCCCTTCGAGGCACCGGCGACGAGTCCCGCGATATCCACGAATTCGACGATTGCGGGAATAACCTTCTGCGGTTTGGCAATAGCCGCCAGTGGGGCCAGGCGCGGATCGGGCACTTCGACGATACCCACATTCGGTTCGATGGTGCAGAACGGATAGTTTTCCGCCGCGATGCCGGCCTTGGTCAGCGCATTGAACAGGGTTGACTTGCCGACGTTGGGCAAACAGACGATTTCGTATTTGAGAGACATATCAGTGACCGGTAAACAGTAAACAGTGAACAGTGACGCGAGCAAGCCAGTCGCTCACCGCTCAGTCTTTACGGTTCACGACTTTTTCGTGTGCAGCTTCAGCATGGCTGCCTCGCTCTGGCCGTCGCGCAGCAATGGCCAGGTATCCAGGCTGCGCTCGATGGCATCTTCAATCAGCGGCAGTTCGTCCTTGCGCGGCGCGTTGAGCACGAAATTGACCATTTGCGCACGCTCGACAGGACGGCCGATGCCGATACGCAGCCGCCAGTAATCCGGCCCCAGATGGGCAGTGATGTCCTTCAGGCCATTGTGACCGGCGGAGCCGCCGCCCTTCTTGAGCTTGACCTCCCCTGGCGGCAGATCGAGCTCATCATGAACTACGAGCAACTCAGCCAGCTCGATCTTGTAGAACTGCACCAACGCCTGCACCGCGCGGCCGCTAAGATTCATGAACGTTGTGGGCTTCAGCAACCAGCATTCGCGTCCGGCGTCGACCAGTTTTCCGGCCTGCCCATGGAAGCGGGCCTCGGCGCGCAGCGCGGTCCCGCTGCGCGCAGCAAGCCGGTCCACCCACCAGAAGCCGGCGTTGTGGCGCGTGGCCTCGTGTTCCCGGCCAGGGTTACCCAATCCTACGACAAGCTTCATGGCGATGGGATGACGGCTTTAAGACGGGGGACGAAAACAAACCGGCCTGCCGGCCAGGCGATGCTGACGGCAGGCCGTATTTCGAACTGCGGGAAGGCTACTTCTTGCCGCCTTCCTTCTTCTCCGGCTCCTTCTTGGCGTCTGCACCGGCTGCAGCAGTGGCGGGTGCCCCGGCTGCCGGCGCTGCGCCCTCGACAGCCGCACCCTCAGCGGCAACCGCAGCAACCGGTTCGGGTTCAACCATTGCACGCGGAATCTGCACCGTCGCGACAACGGCATTGTCCCCGCGCGTGAGCTGCACCGATTCCACGCCGTCCGGAATTTTCAGATCAGCCAGGTGTACGGCTTCGCCAATCTCCAGTTTCTGCAGATCGACCTCGATGAATTCCGGAAGATCATCAGGCAGACAGGTGATGTCCATCTCGTTCATCACATGACTGACGATGCCACCCCCGGTTTTAACCCCCGGAGCAATATCGGCATTGATGAAATGCAACGGCACTTTCATGTGAATTTTTTTGTTGGCCGAGACCCGCTGGAAATCGACATGCAGCACTAACTGCTTCCAGGGATGCATCTGCACGTCGCGAAGCAGCACGCGCTCTTTGGCGCCGTCGACAATCATGCTCAGGATGGAAGCATGAAACGATTCCTGCTTGAGCTTGTGAAACAGGTCGTTATGATCCAGCTCCACGTTCTTCGCGGGTTGCTCTCCGCCATAAATGATTCCCGGCACTTTGCCCGTTACGCGCAGGCGGCGGCTCGCACCCGTTCCCTGCAGCGAGCGGGGCATCGCAGTGACTTCTATCGTTGCCATGTGGCTCTCCTAAAATAAAGGCGGCCACCGCGACCAGTGGCCTCCTGTTCAAAAGGGACGGCATTGCTGCCGCCCGACTAAAATTGTCTCACTATCACCACTACTCCATGAACAGTGATGAAACCGAATCCTCGTTGCTGATACGTAACATCGTCTCAGCCAGAAGCGCCGCGATGCTGAGCTGGCGAATGCGGCTGCAGGCTTTCGCGTTCTCGCGCAACGGTATCGTATTGGTCACCACCAACTCATCGAGCACCGAATTTTCGATGCGCTCGATCGCATTGCCCGATAACACCGGGTGAGTGCAATAAGCAAGCACCTTTTCCGCGCCCTTCTCCTTGAGCGCCAGCGCCGCCTCACACAACGTGTTTGCCGTATCGACCATGTCGTCCATGATCACGCAGGTGCGCCCCGTGACATCGCCGATGATGTTCATCACTGTCGCCACGTTTGGCCGGGGACGCCTCTTGTCGATGATCGCCAGATCGGATTCAAGGCGCTTGGCCAGCGCCCGCGCCCTTACCACGCCGCCCACGTCCGGCGAAACCACGACCAGATTCTGGTGCCCCGACTTCCAGATATCCCCGAGCAGAATCGGCGCCGAATAAACGTTGTCCACCGGAATGTCGAAGAAACCCTGAATCTGATCGGCATGCAGATCCATCGTCAACAGCCGGTCCACCCCTGCCACCACCATCATGTTCGCCACCACTTTGGCGCTGATCGCCACCCGTGCCGATCGCGGCCTGCGGTCCTGCCGCGCGTAGCCCAGATAAGGCACGGCAGCGGTAATCCGGCCGGCGGACGAACGCTTCAAGGCATCCGCCATCAGCAGCACTTCCATCAGATTGTCGTTGGTCGGCATGCAAGTCGACTGCAGCACAAATACGTCCTTGCCGCGGACATTCTCGAGCAGCTCTACCATTACTTCGCCGTCACTGAAGCGACCGACGCTTGCCCGCCCCAGAGGTATGTTGAGGTGTCTGACCACGTCTTCGGCAAGCCTCGGGTGCGCATTGCCGGTAAACACCATCAAGCTGTCATAAGCCATACTAGGACCAGAGACTGGAGACTTCAGACTGGAAAACCAAAAAACCCGGTAGCCCAACAACAAAATGGCGGCCACGTCCGCCACCCACTCTACTAGTCTAGTCTCAAGCCACTAGCAGCTAGTTTGGCTGGGGAGGTAGGGATCGAACCTACGAATGCCGGAATCAAAATCCGGTGCCTTACCACTTGGCGACTCCCCAATAAAACTCTAGTCGTCCTCCGACCACAGAGGATGCCGGTCCAAGCCGCGCGCTACCAAGCCACGCATGCCCATCGGCAACTCCAGCAGCACCCGGTGAGCCTGCTCGAAACTGTCAAACGCGCAAAAAACACAACCGCCGGATCCGCTCATGCGGGCATCGCCGTATCGGCGCAACCACTCCAGATGATGGGCTACCTGCGGGTAGCGCCGGCACACCACCGGCTCAAGATCGTTGCGGCCGGGGATATTACGAGCCAGGCCGACCGAAAAGGGCGCTATTGTGATTGCATTCGTATTACGTGTCAATTCAGGCGCCGCGAAGATTTCTGCAGTGGAAACAGCGAGTTCGGGTACCAGAACGAGATACCACGCGGGCGCCAGCGACAGCGCTTGCAACTGCTCGCCGATACCTTGCGCGAAAGCATTTTGGCCGAACACGAACACCGGAACATCGGCACCCAGTTGCAGCCCCAGCTGCTGCAGCCGAATCCTCGATAGTCCGGTGCGCCACAGCCGGTTCAGCGCGATCAGTGTGGTGGCGGCATCGGAACTGCCGCCGCCGAGGCCGCCGCCCATGGGCAGACGCTTGACGATGTGGATGTCGGCGCCCTTGGTGCAGCCGGTTTCGCGCTGCAAAGCGAGTGCGGCGCGCACGCTCAGATCCTGCTCGGCAGGGACTCCAGCCAGCGGATTGGTGCGACGGATGATACCGTCAGGACGCACCACGAATGACAATTCGTCGGCGTAGTCGATGAAACGAAACGCAGTCTCCAGCGAATGATAGCCATCTTGCCTTCGGCCGAGGACATGAAGGAAGAGGTTGAGTTTTGCCGGCGCCGGAAACACCCCCGTGACGCCAGGAGTCACTCCGGCAGCTCCCAGGCCTCGACGATCAAGCGCAGCTTGAGCCGATCGTAGATGAGCGATAGGCGCGCCGGCAGCGCGCTGTTGCCGAAATAATCCAGGTAAGCAATACGCCAATCGCTCTGCTGCAGGCTCTTCAGACGTTGTTGATCATCGCGCTCCTGAGCCTGGATCGGCAACGCCGGGTCCGCGCGGCCGATGACCCAATGACGCAACCCCGCCAGGGGCAAATCCCAGCCGAGCACATCGCGCGTCAGCGCCTGCACATCGCTCGACCGGTAAACTTTCTTGTCCGCCGTCGTCAGGGTTGCTCCGTTGCCATCGGTTTCGATTTGTCCAACGACAGTACCCACCGGGGAGAGCAATCTGAGCGAATCGCGTGTCGACGAATGACGCCAACGCAAGCTCGCTGTATAACCGCGATCATCGAGTTTGACAGCGACCCTCCCGTTGAGGGAGAACGCGTCGATCGCATCGGCGGAAGTCGGGAGGACTTTGGGCGACTGGGTTGCGCATCCCGCCGCCGTGGCCAGGGCCGCGCAGAGCGCCAGAATGCTGAGCCGGCATTGCATGGGGCGGCTCAGCGCAAAAACTTGCTGATGACCTTCTTCAATTCGTCGTTGTCGGGATTGTCTCGCAAGGCATCGCGCCAGATTTTCTCTGCGCCGGGCTTGTCGCCCTTGGCCCACAAGACCTCGCCCAGGTGGGCGGCAATTTCCGGATCCGGTCGCTGCGCGAATGCGCGCATCAAGAACTGCAGCCCCTGTGACAGGCGGCCCAGCCGATACTCCACCCAACCCATGCTGTCCAGAATGAACGGGTCCTCGGGCGAAAGCTTGAGCGCGGTTTCAATATAACCGCGCGCCTCGGTCAGCCGGTCGGTCCTGTCCGCGAGCGTGTAACCGAGCGCGTTATAGGCTTGGGCATGATCCGGCTTGAGCGCGATCAAGCGGAGTAAGTTGGTCTCCACGAGATCGAGGCGATCGATTTTCTCCGCCGCCAACGCCACGTCGTAGAGCAGCTCGGGCTGATCCGGTTGCGCTGCGAGCGCCTTGCTGAGTATGTCGAAAGACTCCCGATAGGCTTTTGCTTCGCGCATCAATTGCGCTTCGGATTGCAACAGCTGCAACCGTTGCGTCGCATTCTCCGGTTCGAGGTTCTGCAGGTGCTCACGCGCTTGCGCGAGTTTTCCCTGTTTGGCGAGCATGGATGCGTAGCGCGAATGGGCCAGGACGAACTGCTCGCCGGCCTCCACCGCCATGTACCATCTGGCCGCTTCTTCGTAGCGTTTGCGTTCCTCGTTGACCTGGCCCAGATGAAAACGCACCGCGTCCGGATCTTTATAATCCATTTGCAGCACGCGCTTGAGCTGTTCCTCGGCGACATCCAGGTCGTCGATCTGCACCGACAGCAGCGCCACGGTGACGGCGATATCCGCGTTTTGCGGATTATCGTCAAGCAACTGCTGGAATTCCGCGCGCGCTTCGACGAATTTCTTGTCGCTGATGAGCTGCCGCGCATAGCCCAGCCTGACTTCCTGTGCCTTCGGATGTGCCGCCAAGAATGCGCTCAGATAGTCCAGCGCCTTGATGCGCGACTCGCGGTTGAGCACTTGCGCCTGAAACAGCGCGCCGCTCTCCCAATCAGGCCGCAAGCGCATGGCTTCGCGAATCGCCATGAGCGCCGCGTCGTACTTGTTGGCGCCCAGCGCTGCCTGCGCCAGCGCAAGGTGTGATTCCGGCCGTTCACGGTAGGGTTCGGTCAATTCCCTGACCATCTCAAGCACGGCTTTCTTGTCGGCGTGCTTCGCGAGCGTCGCATGCAACTGCGTCAGCGCGAGGCCGATGTTGTCGCCTTCCTGCGCCAGCAGTTGCTGCAACAGCGGCTTCGCGGCCTGCAGTTCGTCGTTGCTGATCAACAGGGCCGCCAGCGTCTGGCGTGCGACAGCCGAATCTTTCTCCGCCTCGACCCACAGCCGGGCGGCCTGTAAAGCGATGTCGTTATGACGGCCGAAAAGCGCGATTTCGGTTGCGCGCCGGGCAACGCGCGGGTCGGCCGTCGTTTTGGCCATCTGCAGATACGCTTTCGCGGCAAGCTGATAGTCCCCGCGCTGCGCGGCGATCTCGGCCAGCAGCAATTTGTAGAGCAACTCCGAATCCAGGGCGTGCTCGGGCAAGTTGGCGCTGGACAGGGCCCGATCGCCAAACACCTCGCGCGCCTGCTGCTCGAATCGATCGGAATCGGCTCTATCGGAATCGGCTTGCGCGGACACGCTCGCGCCCGCGCTGGTTTCCGCGACGCGCGCCGGCGCCTTCCGATCGGCGCGAGCGTCGGGTTGCGCGCAGGATGCCAGCAACCAGCTCGAGGCGATGACAACGATGGCGAGAACGGATGGAATAACTGGCATGGAGAGGAGGTCGTTTTAGGGACGCGTTCAACTACTCGCGTGAACGTTAGAGATTCGATCCTGTGCGAAGTTCTTCAATCCAGCGGTCAGTTTAGGTATATTTGGCGCCCATCACAAGAACTGCATCCACGGCGTCGGGGTCTCGCGACGGTACAGATTCGTGTTTTCGGATCGGACCGCCACGAAGACGCAGAGCCCGGCGCAGCCTCCAAATCTTACGATGAACAAGGCGAGGGCATGACCACTACGGGAAGCTCGGAATTCACCGTTTCCGCACGGATGTTATCGCGGAGTTATGGCAGCAATCGCGCGGTGCGCGACGTGTCATTAGAGTTGAAACGCGGAGAGGTACTGGGTCTGCTTGGCCCGAACGGCGCCGGCAAGACCACGACCATGCAGATGTTGACCGGCAACCTTGCCCCGACCAGTGGCGAGGTGGACATCTGCGGCATCGATCTGCTCGACCAGCCGACGCTTGCCAAATCACGCATCGGCTACCTGCCCGAGGTTCCGCCGCTTTATCGCGAACTCAAGGTCGACGAGTACCTGCGACTTGCCGGCCGCTTGCACAAGGTAAAAGCGAACGCGCTGGCCGCGGCCACGCAACGCGCCAAGAGCCGGTGCGGACTGAGCGACATGGGCAAGCGATTGATCGGCTCGCTTTCCAAGGGCTACCAGCAGCGCGTAGGCATTGCCCAGGCCATCATTCACGAACCGGACGTAATCATTCTCGATGAACCGACGGTAGGACTCGATCCCAACCAGATCCGCGAGATTCGCGCGTTGATCCGTGACCTGGGTCGCGATCACAGTCTGATACTGTCTACGCACATTCTTCCGGAAGTCGAGGCGATCTGCGACCGCGTGCAGATCCTGCATCGCGGGGAAGTCGTGTTCAACGATACCATTGCCGGGTTGAAACGATTCCGCGGTGGACAGACGCTGCAACTGGGCCTGCGCAATCCGCCGCCGGTGGACGAACTCGCGCGCTTCTCCGGCGGCGCAGCGGTCGAAGCTCTCAATGCTCACCTGTTCCGGGTGCATCCGCGCGGTGCGGCCGATCCCACCGACGAGTTGGTACGCACCGCCGTGGAACGCGGTTGGGGCCTGTTTCAGTTGCAACCGGCCCAAGCCAGCCTGGAGGAAGTATTCGTGCAGCTTACCCATCGCGACGAGGAGGCATCCGCATGATTCGCACCGTTATTGCAAAGGAACTGCGCGCATTGTTCGCCTCTCCCCTGGCATGGGTGGTGCTGGCGTTCCTGCAGGTCATTCTTGCGTGGATATTCCTGACCAGGGTAGATTATTTCCTCACCATTCAGCCGCAGCTCGCGCGCGTACCGAATGCTCCGGGCTTGACCGAGATCGTGGTGGTGCCGATGTTCGGCATCGCTTCAATCGTGTTGCTGATGTCCGTGCCTCTTCTGACCATGCGTCTGATCGCCGAGGAACGACGCAACAAGACGATGACCCTTCTGATGTCGGCTCCCGTGTCGATGACGCAGATCGTACTCGGCAAGTTTCTGGCCACCGCCATATTTCTGGCAATCGTAGGCGGCCTCATCACACTCATGGCCCTGTCGCTGCTGATGGGCGGCAAACTCGATTACGGCTTGCTCGTGACCAATTTGCTGGGCTTACTGTTGCTTACCGGCAGTTTCGCAGCCATCGGTTTGTTCGTATCGTGCCTGACGACGCATCCGGTGGTGGCGGCCATCGGCGCGCTTGCGGTATTTCTGGTGCTCTGGCTGATCAATATTGCCGCTTCCGATCCAGCCAGCCCCGTGCATCTGTTCTCGCTGCTGAAGCATTTCGAGGGTTTCATGAACGGCGCCATTGCGTTGACCGACC
The DNA here is from genome assembly GCA_965233135.1 of uncultured bacterium. Classification (GTDB taxonomy): domain Bacteria; phylum Pseudomonadota; class Gammaproteobacteria; order Burkholderiales; family JACQAP01; genus JACQAP01. Next base: position 34,771 of record CBDDRM010000213.1, read on the forward strand.
TGATTTATTTCGGATTGCTGACTGCGGTATTTCTCATTCTTTCCATCCGGCGTCTTGATGCCGATCGGCTACGCGCATGAAACTGAATCGCAAACTGAGACTGCAGCTGCTCATTCAGAACGGGGTGTTCGTCGTTCTGCTGATCGCCCTTGCCATGGGCATCGTGTGGGTAACCAAGGATGTCAAGATCCAGTGGGATCTCACGCACGGCCAGCGCAACACCCTGTCGCAGGCATCGCTCGATGTGCTCAAGCAACTGGGCGGGCCGGTCAAGGTCACGGCATATGCCACGGCGCAGGACGCCGAAGGCGACGTGCGCAAGATCGTGGAGACTTTACTGGGCGGCTACCGGCGTGCCAAGAAAGACTTCGAACTCACTTTCATCGATCCGCGTGAACAACCCCAAAAAGCGCAGGCGGCGGGCGTGCGAGCAAACGGCGAACTGGTGGTCGAATACAACGGCCGCAGCGAACATCTGACCAGCCTCACCGAACAGGACATGACCAATTTGCTCCTGCGCCTGGCCAGGGCCGCGGAGCGCCAGGTCAGCTACCTGGATGGCCACGGGGAGCGCAAGCTCGACGGTCGCGCCAACCACGATCTGGGCGATTTCGGCGGACAACTCAGCGTGAAAGGGTTCAAGACCGCGGCCTTGAACCTGGCCATCGCACCGGAAGTGCCTGACAACGTTTCCGTGCTGGTCATCACCAGTCCGCGCGTAGACTTGCTACCCGGCGAAGTCATCAAGCTCAAACGCT
>CBDDRM010000214.1:0-7915 GCA_965233135.1 uncultured bacterium
CGGCCTGCGCCGTTGCGGCGGTTCATTGGTGGTGGCCGCGGCATCCGCAGCCGGTGCGTCCGGCGCTGCGTCCGCGGCCTTTGGTTGTTCAGACGTCTGCACCATATTGCCGGCGGCGACAAAAAGGTCGCCGGACGAGGCGCGCAGCGTTGCTTCGAGCTTGTCCCAGTTGGTGTTGCGCACCAGCGCGTACTCGGCGGCGGCATCAGCCATGACGCGGCAATCCAGATCCTCGTTGCGCTTGCCCGAGGGCAAGTGCCACTCGCGCCGGGCGTGCCCGCGGATGTAGCGCGTGATCAGCTTCTCTGCAGTCATCTGCGCAAATGCGTCGTCCGGCAGGCCGCCTGGCAGGTGCACGTAGCCCGGGCCCGGCTCTTCGATGCGCAGCCGGGTGTAAAACGCCGACTTGCCGGTGTCCGACCCCATCGGCCACAGCTTCACCCCACCCCTAATGACCTTGCCCTGCCAGGTCACATCCTGGTCCGATGGCTTGCCGATGAGCGGCTTGCCAGGCACGCTTTGCCCCTTGACCGCGATCACGCGTTTTGTGGGCGACCATTTGCGCGCGAACATGCGCACAAAGTGCGTGGTATTGCCGTCACCGGCATCGATGGCCATGGCGGTAATGCGCAAGGTGCCGCCGAGCTCGTGCGGCCAGCTCTTGTCGAGCAGGCCTTCCAGCGCCGTCCACGTTTCGGCCACGGCCGGCGATCCATACAGCGTCTGCCGATCGATGAGCCAGGTCTCCGCATTGCGGCCATACCCCCACACACGCACTTCCAGGCGATCGCCCTGAACGTCGCAACCGGCGGCGAGCACCAGGGCGCCGGCAGGCACCGTGTCGCCAATGCGCCAGGCTTCGATGCGGCGCTTGAGGTAATGCTCGTCGATCGTCTCGCCGGGCTCGTCATAGGCTTCGCCAAGCACGGTGTTCGTGAAGGTTTTCTTCAACGCGCCGGACGAATCCTTTTGCGCCTTGAGCCAGGCGAGTACCACCTTGCGCCACCCGAACCAGCCGATCGGTGAATAAAGCGCCGAAAGCTTGAAACCCGCCGCACGATCCGGGCCCGGGTTCTGCTGGATCCACGCGCCGGCGGCCAGCATCTGCGTCTTGTGGTGCTCCTGAATGCGCACGTCACAGGCCGCGCACTCGTACCACACGTCGAGCAGTTCGCCGGTGTCGCGCTCGATGGCGCCCTGCGCCCCAGCCTCGGCGAGGCTGATTTCCCCGGTCGCGGGGTCAACCCGCTCCCACACGCGGCGCGTCTCCCAACGCATGCGCTCGAACTGCAGCGCCTGGCTGTGTCCGCAGTGCGGGCACGGCACAAAGTACAGACGCTGGTCGCTGGCGCGATAAGCCCGATCGATGCGCGCACCGGCGATCGTCGGCGTGCTGCACTTGTAGCGCTTCTGCCGCGCGAAGGTGTCAGCGCGTTTTGTGGCCAGTTCCTCTGGGTCGCCCTGCCCTTCGACGTCGTCGGGATATTCCTCGATTTCGTCCATGAACAGCAGGCCTGAGGGCGACGATTTCAGGTCGTTCGCGCTGTTCGCGCCCGCAAAAATCAGCAGTCCGGTGCCGTTGCCAAATTCCTTCATCAGCGTGGTGTTGCCGCTGTCCCGGCTTTTGGCTTCCCGCACGCGCGAGCGCAGCACCGGCGTGTCCGCGATCATCGGGCTGATGCGCGTCTTCGACGCTTTCTTCGATCCGCTCGAGGTCGGCGCAATGATCATCATCGTGCCTACGCCGTAATGGATGTGCTGCCCGACCCAGTTGTTGCCGCACTCGGTGCCGCCGATCTGCGTGGGCTTCTGGAACACGACCTCCTGAGTAGGATCGTCGGGCGACAACACGTCCATGATCTCGCGCAGGTACGGCGTGCGGCTGGTGTCCCACTTGCCATGCTCGTTGCTCGCGACCTTGGACAGCATCCGGTACTTGTCCGCCCACTCGCTTACCTTGATCCTGGGCGTGATGGCAGAGCGCAAGCCTTCGGCAAAGCTATGCCGTTCGAGCCTCCTGCCGTTCGGCATCGCTGCCGGAGACGGGTTGATCCAAGTCTCCCGCGAGTTCATTGAGCACCCGTTTCACTTCCTCAGTCATCAGCAGTTCGGCACGCTGCGGGTCGTTCGGAGCGATCACCGGCGCGATCCTGGCCGGTATCTGCAGAAGCGCCGAGGCCACCTTCTGCGCGGTGTCAAAACGACTGCGAGCAACCTCCTGGGCATCCACCACTTCGCCCAGCGATTTGCTCAACGCCAGGGCCGCTCGGTCGCCCTCGATCTGTTCCCGACGGGATTTATGTTCCCAGTAGTCCTTCGCCGCGTTGGTGGGCGCAGCGCGCGATTCACCGGCGGGCTTGCGCCCTTCCGATTCACCGGCATGGTTATCCCTCGATAGCAGCGGCAGCTCTTCGTCGCTTGCCCCGGGCGCATGCGCCGCACCAGCCAGGACGATCTGGCGCGACCGGTTGGCCTTGCGCTGATCGAGCAGCGCGGCCAGGTTCAGATCGGCCTGCTCGACGACGACCCTGCCGTGCTCGTCGAGCGGTATGCGGCCATCCTTGACCAATTGGTTCACCCGCTGCCGACTCAGATCCCGCGACTTTGCGTACGCCGCTTGCGTCGGTCGGAGAGGTTCATCCATGTCAAGCCGTCAAGGCATGTGTGGCCATAAAATCGTCAAATCAGGGCAATAGCGTCAAGGCATTGACACCATCGGACACTAGCGCTTTTCCGCGCTGTTCGCATGCGCAGTGGGAAAGGCTGCGGAAGGACCCGTGATTTACATAAGGGCGTACCTCGCGCGACGCTTGGGCAACAAAAAACCCGTGGGCTTGGGGCCATCGGGTTCAAAGTTGCACAGATTGGGCATTGCTGTACGGTCTATGGGTGCTGCGGACGCACCTGTGACTGTACTAGGATCGGCATGGTAGACCTGCAATTCTGCCTAGTCAATAGGCAATGCGTGATAGTGGGCACGCTCCTGCCTGCGCTCATAGCTGGCCTCGCGCTTGGCCAGGTCGTTGCGCATCTGGTCGTGGCCCTTGCGCACCCGATCTTCGGCGGTGCGGTAGTCGCAGCCCAGGCGCCGGCCGAGCCATGTCAGGTCGTTGCCCTCATAGATCCAGAACAGCTTGATCGCCTGGCAGTAGCGCGCCTGCAATGATTCGAGTGCACGCTCAAGCATGGATACTTCGGTAAAGTCGGAGAGGATGCGCGACCCATAGATGCGGCTGCCAGGCACGCCGCTATAGGCCGGGGTTATGGTGTACAGCCCTACACTGGACCGGGTAATCACCCAACTGCGCATCTGCAGGACGAAGCGCTCGGGCAGTTCTTTGATGATCGTCTCTTTGCTCATATCGATCCCTTTGTGAATGATCGTGCCCGACCTTTACCAACACCTTTCACAACTATTCCCCTTTGCATTCATGGCTTCGTTAAAGCTGTTAACAGTGTTAAAGGTAAATCCAGCAAGTTACGCGCGCGTGCACGCGCGGGCGCGCGCCCGCCCGCCCGCACGCACGCATGAGAACTTCAGCTAAAGTCCGTTAACACCGTTACCACCTTTAACAGCGCATTGAACGGCAAGGGAAAAGGTTGTGAACGATCCGCTCATTTGCCTTTACCAATGCCTTTCACAATCCATCGACGCGTCGATGATGTCCTCCGGACCGCGGGTCCGGCAGATTGGAAATTGATCAATGAGTTCGAAATCCAGAGGGTCATGCCGTCAGTTCCTCGGTTGCTGATTGCACTTCGGTCACGCCAGGAGGAGCGACCTTTATCAGCCATGCGAGCGGCACTACGCCCCGGCCGCCAATCACGACCCAAGCATGCAGGCCACGTGTTTTATGCCCGCAATAGCAGGCGGATTCGGCAAACCACTCGACGCCCTCGACAATCCCGGTCCAGCCGATGTGGCTGCGACCCTTGGGACAGCAGGCGAACACCAGCTGCACCATATCGCCAGGCTGAATCGGTTTATGCGCGCTCAAAATTGATCCTCGCCGCGTCCGGGATTGAGGTAATCCTTCAATTCGGCTCGAAACTTCGCCACGTTCGTCCGCAAGTACTCGAACTCGTCGACCTCGCCCGCCGGTGACTCGCCCATGATGAAAACCGTGCGTTGCGGAATGGCCGAGCGGGTTGCCATGGTTTCCTCAGATCGATCCGGATCCGGCACCCTGCGCACACGTTTGCGCACGCCGTTCATCGACATGAACTCGGCTGAAAAGCGCGCGCTCTTGGTCGGCATCTTTTCGCCTTTCTGGGCGCACCAGCGCACATAGGCGCGGTACAGATCGGCCTGGAAGCACGGGATGTAGGGTAGCGGCACCAGTTCGTCGTGCATCTCGGTCCAGAACAGTTCGGTGGAACTCTTGCCCAGCTCGATCAGGTCGCGCTTGGCCTCGGTCATGATCGGCTTGCTGTGCTCGGTGAAATCGCCCAGGTCGTAGTGCAACAGGTAGTGATACAGCGCCTCGACGCCCCCGCGGCGCAGTTCCTCGCCGACATCCTTGTAGAACTGGGCCTCGAGCTCGCCAGGCGTGCGGATCACCTGGTTGCGCCGGTCATCCCATCGCAGCTGCAGCGGCTGAATTTCGTTGGACAGGAAAACCGCGTTCATGTAGTTCGCTTCGCGGCGCGCCGGCAGGCCCTTCGGGTTGATGTACACCTCGGGCTCGGTGATCAGGTTCTTGATATAGCCGACCAGGTGCTTGATGTCCTGGCGCGTGACGACTTCGTTCGCCACCAGGAACAGCTTCGCCGAGAGCCACTCGTTGAACTGGTTCTGCAGCTGCATCTGGGTAATGACGCCGCCGTGCTCGCCGTAGATATCGCGCACCGCACCCCAGAAGATATTCTTGCCCGCCCCCTCGCCGCCGTGCATGACGATGGCCGTGCGCATTTTCGCTCCGCGATGCTGCAGCGGGTAGGCCGTCCACTTCAGCACCCAGTCGAACACCGCATCCTCTTCGGCGCACAGGTGGTACAGCAGCTTCAGCGTCTTTTCGCAACCGCCTTTCGGGTTCGGCTGCAGCGGCAGGCCGCGGAACAGGTTGACCGTCGTTTTCGGGTCGCAGGTGCAGGTCGGATCAAAGACAACATTGTCGGCGTTGACCGTGCGCCGCTTCGGCGAGGCCTGCCAGATGTCGACCAGCACCTCGCCGAAGTTATTGCGCATGTGCGACAGCTTCACGATCAGGCCCAGCTCGTGGTCGAACGCCGTGTCGGACGGATAGATCAGCGTGAAGCGTTCGATCATCGTGCCGACCGCGTCCCAGTCGATGGGCCGCTCCTTTTTCTTGGCGCGCGCCCCTCCGGGTGCAGGCGAAGCCGCCGCGGATAAACCCTCGGTCAGCGACTTTTCCAGCGCCGGCAGGCCTTCGTGCTTGTGCAGATCGTTGAAATCGGTCCACGCCTGGTCGGTGCGGCGGGTAAACGTCGGCCAGATCACGAGCGCATTGCCCGCCAGTCGGGCCGCCTCGAGCGCTTTCGTCTTACCCGGATTACCCTCGGTCAGGTAATCATCATCCGCGCAGAACACCAGCTGGCTCTCCGGATACAGCCCACGCAGCACCCTGGCCACCGGAATCAGGTTGTACGCATCGAAGGCCACGAACACCGGCCGCGATCGCCCGGTGCCCACGCGGATCGACAGGCCGGTGGCCAGGCCCTCGCAGACGAGAATGGTCTCGCCCTTTTTCGGTTTGGAGCCCAGCAGGAATGCCGTGCCCTCTTTCGCCATGCCGGCGTTGAAGCGCTTGGCTCCGTCCGGCGCGATTTTCTGCAGGCCCTTGAGTTCCGGTTTCGGCTCGTGGTCGTAGCGCAGCATCGGCACGAGCAGCGTGCCGTCCTCCAGGAAGCGCAGATCGCGCTCCGGCTCGAGGCCTTTCTTCTCCAGATACGGCGAGGCCATGCCCTTGTGCCTGGCCGCCATGTACTGGTCGCGCGCGCGCCGCGCGGCTTTCTCCGCACGATCCGCGCGCCTGGCCTGCTCGCGATCCTCCGCGTCCTTCAGCTGGCGCTGCATGCGCGCGCGCTCGATGTCATCGATGCCAGACCAGTCGGTTTCGATCTTGGTCTTGTCGATGCGGCCCCACGTGCCATAGGCGCCGCTGATGAAGAACTGGCCGCCCTTCGATTGCTGCTCGAACAGCCGGTACCAGGCTTTGCCCTTCGGCCCGTAGCGGATGATCTTGCCCGTGTTCACCCGTGGCCGGCCGTCGCCCGGGAACGGCGGCATGCCGTTCGCAAGCATCTGCGTCAGCGCATCGTCAAGCGTCGCCATCCCTGTAACGTTTCCCGGCTTCAGCGCTGTTATTGGACGCCGCCACGATCCGGGCGGCTTTGATGTGACTGCGGGCGAGTGCTTTGGAGACGTCGACCAGGCTCGCCGGGATCCCGGCGATTACCGCCTCATGCGATCCGGTCACGGCCGCCTCGCACAACAGCTTCGCGAAACGCATCGCCAGGAAATGACTCACCATGTCACGGCGGCCGCCCGCGGCGAGCTGCAGCAGCGCCGCTTCGCGCGAGGGCCGGTCCGGCAGCGCGAGAATGCGGTCGCAATCGGCCAGGGGTGCGATGCGCAGGCTCATGCGACAAACCTCACGAAGCCGGGAACGGCTGCATGCCGAATCAGAAGTTGTCGCGCATCCAGATATGCGACGCACTCGGCGACGCCCTCGTCACCGTCCGTGATCGTTAACGCGGTGTCATACCATCGGTGCCGGTCGTTTTTCACCCACCGGCAGTTACACTCGATACTGCTCTTGGCGAAAGAGTCGGCCAACGCCATAGCGCGAACATAGATTTCTGGCACTTGACTCAACGCAACACCTGCCAGAGCTGGATGCACGACGCCGTCAGAAAACAGCAGCAGCCGATGATCATCAGCACGATGCACACGATGGACGGATTCATTTACGACCAGAGCGGCGCAACAGTGGTCATGAATCCTTTAAGCCGCTGCACGTCGGATCGGCGTAGGCTCACCGCGACGCCCTGGCTGTTGATGCTCAGCTCGCCGTCGTGCCGGATGGCGAACTCCACCGAGCCGGCCGGCGATACCAGGGATGACTCAGTAGCGGCCGCGCTAATCGTTTGTACTTTCTCAGCCTTCGGCGCCCTCGTCTTTTTGGCTTTCTTCGTCTTCGGCTTATGCGCACCATCCGGTGCCTTTGCCGTCGTGGCAGACTTGGCGCGCTCCTGCAGCACCTTGCTGGCGACAGCGCCGGGCGACATCGCCTTCGGCGCGGCGGCCTTGCCGGTCCAGTAGTCATAGCCAATACCGGCTTCTCTCTTCGCACGCTGGACCTCGCTGTTGCTGAACATCTGATTCAGCGCCACCGACACCTGCGCCGGCTCGGCATCGAGCGCCTTGCATAGGGCGGCGTTATCGAAACGCACGCCGGGATGCGCCGCGAAGTGCTCGCGTACCTGGTTGACCATGCTCATGGGTTCCCCTTTCCTGGTGGAGATGCCTTTCTCGATCCGGCAGCGCGCCGGACGATCAAGAGCAGCTTTGTGGAGTCGACCGCCTCGCCGATAAACGTCAGCTTCGGCACCGTGTTGCGGTAAACCTGATACACCCCGCGCCGGGTCAGGATGCGCAGGTTGCCGAGCCTGGCGAGCGCGTGCGCCTCGTCGAGTTTCAGCCGCGCGTCGACCGTGTCCTGGCGCGGCTCGTCGATCGCCGTCGAGCCCGCCTCGCTGTCGTGTTCGACCGCGTGGTTCATGCCGAACGCAGCGCCGGCGCCGACGCCCTCGCCTTGCGCGTGCGCTCCAGCGCCTCCAGCGCCTTGCCCAGCGTGTCGGTGGTCTGCTCGATCACCTGGACCAGCCGATCCTCCTTCGCATCCAGGTCGATCGGCCGGCTCGGCTCGTAGCCTAGCTCGGCATCGAGCCA
>CBDDRM010000215.1:0-6176 GCA_965233135.1 uncultured bacterium
CGCGAGTGCTTTGGCCCGGCGGAAAGCCGTCATTCGATTCATGGTGACGTCGTGCCCGTTTTTTCAGGTCGGGCGCCCGATGTGCTTTTCCAGGAGCCTTCTCATGAGCATATTCAGCAGCATTCTCCGAAAGATCTTCCCGTCCAGTCACCCTGCCGTCGCCGCATCTCCCGCGGCCACCACCAAACCTTCCACCGCCAGACCTGCCACAGCGTCGCCGGCACCAGCGCCGGCTGCATCGACGCCGGCAGTTGACGTCGAGCAGGTGTTGAGCGAGATGGCCAAGAACAAGAAAGAGTCCCTGAACTGGCGCACCTCTATTGTGGATTTAATGAAGCTGCTAGGGCTCGACAGCAGCCAGGCGGCCAGAAAAAGTCTCGCGCAGGAGCTGCAATATACGGGCGACATGAACGACTCCGCATCCATGAACATCTGGCTGCACAAACAGGTCATGCGTAAACTCGCGGAGAACGGCGGCAAGGTTCCCGCGGACCTGAGGACCTGAACCCCGACGGGCAAAGCCTCCCTGGCAGCGGGTCGGGGCCGGATGCCTCCACGGTAGGCCGCATGAGCCGCGACACTTGAGCCGCGGTCCAGGCAAGCCGCGACGGCCTGCCATGCGCACCTCGCCATGGCGCGTCGACCCGCTATTGCGGATGCGCGCAGCAGGATGCGGCAGACTTCGCAATCGGCTCCGGTTCGTAGCGATCGTGATGTCGAACCCACTCCATGCCATAGCTCAGGTGTTGCTCGTCGCGGCCTTTGGGCGCGAGATCGAGCATGCGGTACGTGCCCATCATGACTTCGACGCCGCGACCGAAAGTTGAATATGTGTGGAACACTTCCCCCGCCTCGTTCCTGTAAAACAGGCTGATGCCGGGGGCTTCCTCCGTCGGGAATGCCGTCATGCCGTAGTTGTAATAGACCTCGCCCGTGGCCCGCTGTTCCGGCGTGAAGCTGACGTGAAAGTCGTAGTTGAAGGCATTGCCATTCGAGGACACCCACTTGAACGCCCAACCCATACGGCTGCGAAAGCGCTCAATCTCGGTCAACGGCGCGCGCGAGACGGCCACGAACGTGACATCGCGATGCGCCAGATGCACGTTCATGCCGTCGATGTGATCGGCCATGAACGAGCAGCTCGGACAACCCTGCTCCCAGCCCGGCCCGAACATGAAGTGCTGCACCAGCAGCTGGCGGCGCCCGTCAAACAGTTCGCCGAGCGTGCGCGGTCCTGCTGCAGTGTCGAACACATAATTCTTTTCGATACGCTCCCACGGCAAGGCTCGCCGCTCGCGAGCGACCTGATCCTGCAGCCGCGTCAGCTCCTTTTCCCTCGCCAGCAACTTCTTGCGCTCCGCGATCCATTGATCCGCAGGGACCACCGGGTGATTCGACATATCTGATTCGGCAACAGCAGTGTTCATGGTGACCTCCTTGTTACGGAAGAGGAACGAAGCTCGGTATTCGCGATGCGCCGTTCGTTACGCCATTTATGGGCATCCCGCAATGCGGGACACGATACTCACGACATTTATGGGAGTGAGCCCGTATCTATCCCCTTGTGGAACACGATATTCACGACATTCACGACATTCACGATATTCACGACATTCACGATATTCACGGTCCTTACGGTCCTTACGGCCGTCACGATCGTCACGGTCTTTCCTGGCCGTCACGTCGTCACGCCGTCACGATCGTCACGGTCTTCCCGGTCTTCCTGCCGTCACGTCGTCACGATCGTCACGGCTTTTTCCCCGGCCGTCGCACCGCGCGCACTTTTCCCTGGCCACCGCCGCCGGCGTAAAACAGATCGGCGCCATCGGACTCGAGGCCGCTCACACCCACGCCCTTTGGCATCTGCAGCCGCTCGAGCACGGCGCCGCTTTGCGGATCGATTCGCCGAATTTCACTCTCGTCGTTCTCCCAGGTGCCATGCCACATCTCCCCGCTGACGAAAGTCACGCCGGTGACGAAGCGGTTCGATTCGATGGTGCGCTTGATGGCGCCGGTGGCGGGATCGATCTGGTGGATCTTGCGGTCGCGGTACTGGCCCACCCACAGGCTGCCCTCGGCCCAGGTGAGCCCGGAATCGCCGCCCTTGCCTGGCGCGGGAATCGATGCCACCACGCCGCCGGTCGCAGGATCGATCTTGTCGATGCGCGACTCCGCGATCTGATAGAAGTACTTGCCGTCGAAAGCGGTGCCGGCATCGCAGGTGCAATCGAGCGTATCCACGGGCTCGCCGCTGCCTGGTTCGAATGCGATCAGCTTGTCCCCCGTGGCGGCCCAAACCCGGCGGCCGTCATGGGTGACGCCGTGAATGGTTTTGGCGCCGTCGAATGGACCGTACTCGCGCACGATTTCGGCCGCACGTGCCTGTACCTGCGATATGTCACTGCCAGTTCTGGTGGTCATTGGAAATCTCCTCGTAATGCGCCTTGCCGGCGCTGCAGAACCACTTTATTCGAACGGCAGCGAAGCGGGGAGTAACAAGATCGTCGTGAATCCCGACAGCGGCGGCGCCAACCAGCGCTGGGCCCGGGCTCGTCCAATCGAGCGCACCCGGCCGGCCGCTTCGAGTTCGGCGAGCGAACGCTGCACGGTGCGCTGGCTGGCCCCCACTGCAAGCGCCAACCCCGACGTGGACCAGGCCGCGCCATCGGCGAGCAGCGCCACGAGAGAGGCCTTGTCGCCATCGATGGGCGGTGCCAGCACGACGACGCGACGTTCGTCGCGTGGCTGAAGGACAAAGCCACGCGGGGTCGCTTCGATATGCGCGATCTCCGCGACGAGCGCGCGCAGCCTGCCAATTTCGACGCGCAGACGTGCGCGATGCGTTTCGTCCGGACGGCTGGTGCCGAAAGCGCGCGCGATCAAGGTTTCACGACCGACATCGCCGGGCCAGGCTTCGGCGAGCGCGCGCGCCAGCGCAAACAGCACCGGCCTGCGCGCAAGTGGCGTCCATGCCGAAGTGGCTTTCAAACCCCGACGGCAGGCATCGACCACCAGCGCCCCGGAATCCAGAAGTTCCGCCACTTCGTCGAGACGCAGCGCCTGCTCGCCGCCGTTCTGGCGACGGCGTGCGGCAGGACGCTCCAGCGCAGCGCGAACGTCCGCCACTTCGGCAAGCAAGGCCGGCACGCGCGCGCTCGCTGCCGCTTCGCCCGCTCGGGCCAGCGCATCGCGGGCCGGTCCGATGCGCAGCGATCGCAACGCAAGTTCGGCAGCGACCAGTGCGGCGACCGCGGCAAGCGGCGGCGTCATGCCGCGCGCATCGAGGCGTTCCAGGGCAACCGCGGCTTCGGCGAGGCGGCCGATCAGCAACAGCCGGCGCAACGCGATCAGGCGCGCCTGCAGCGCATTGGACGTATCGCCATGTGCATCGAGGATCTCCGCGGCCGATGCAAGCGCACGGGGCGACCCGGCGACGTCGCGCATCGCCAAGGCCACTTCAGCTTCGGCGACGATGCAACGGGCGCGCGGCAGTTTTTCGTGGGATCCAAAGGCACGCGCGGCCCGCCGCAGCAACTCGCGCGCGCGCGGATACTCGCCAAGCTGGGCCATCGCGATGCCGCGCAGGGCAAGCGCTGCCGGATCGTCGCGTAGCGCCACCCGCTTGAGGGCGCCGAGAGCGTCGCCGGCGGCAAGCGCGCGCGCGGCCGCAGAGATCAGGGAATCCATGGCGACAGGCTACCGTACTGCGACGGTATCGCGTTCGAAGACGACCTTCGCAGCCTGGCACCGCGTGGGGATGAGGATGAATGTATCATTCCTGATGTACCCTGTTCCGTCGCCGCGCGAGCGGCACCTTTCGTCCGGAGGCACAAGTGAGCAGCATCCCTCGCAAGCAATCGCTGTCGCTGATCGACAACAAGGCCAGCGCCTTCAGGATTGTGCCGGGAGTGAACCGCCATGGCCGTTACGCATAATGTGATGAAAACTCTTCCGACCTTTTATATTTCGCACGGCGGCGGTCCGTGGCCCTGGATGCAAGGGCCGCATCACGACACCCACCGCAAACTCGAGGCAGCGCTGCGCCAATTGCCGCAACTCGCGGGGACCTCCCCAAAGGCCGTGCTCATGATCTCGGCGCACTGGGAGGAACCGGAGTTCACCCTTATGGGCCATCCCGCGCCTTCGATGCTGTACGATTACAGCGGGTTTCCGCAGAACACCTATCAAGTCCGCTATGCTGCGCCCGGCGCACCGGCGCTGGCGCAACGGGTGCAGGGCCTGCTGCAAGCCGCAGGGATCGCGGGGCGAATCGATGCGGCGCGCGGATTCGATCACGGCGCCTTCGTGCCGATGGCAGTGATGTATCCGGGTGCAAACGTGCCGCTGGTGCAGCTTTCGCTCAAGCGCGGCCTCGATCCGCAAGCGCATCTGGACGCCGGACGTGCCTTAGTGCCGCTGCGTAATGAAGGCGTGCTCATCATTGGCAGCGGATCGAGCTACCACAATCTCAGAATGTTCGGTCCGGAAGCAAAAGAGCCTTCTGCCGCGTTCGATGCCTGGCTACAGCAGATTCTGGAAGGGAACAAATTCGATGAGCGCAGCGCCGCGCTGACCTCCTGGGAAAGCGCGCCGTCGGCGCGCGTTGCACATCCGCGGGAAGAACATCTGTTGCCGTTGATGGTGGCCGTCGGCGCCGCCGAACACGATGCCGCCACCCGCTTCTATCACGAGAATACTTTCTTCGGCGCCGGCAGCATGTCGAGTTTCATGTTTTCTACGTCCGCCTGAATGGCGTCGTGGGCATATTGTTTGACTTGCGGCCAGGTTCGACATGAAAAAAACAGGCACCTCGCATCGCAACGGTACGCGCAGCGCAAAAGCGCATACCGCATGGGCGCCGGAGGCGACAGCCAGAGGTCGGCTTATTCCTTGACGAGCGCGTAGGCTTCGATCTCGATCAGAGCGTCACGATCAACAAAACCGGTTACGCCGACCATGGTGCTCACCGGACGCGGCTCGTGGGTCAGGACTTCAAGGCGAACCTTGGAGATGGCCTTCCATTTTTGCGCATCCAGATCTTTCACGAACACACCGTATTTGACGACATCTGCGAATGTCGCGCCGGCTGCGGCAAGAGCGATGCGCATGTTCTCGTAGACGAGCCGGGTCTGCGCCTCGAGATCCCCTGGAAACTGGATTTTGCCTTGCTTGTCCCAAGCGAGCTGCCCGCTCACGAAGACCAGCTTTCCGCCCGTCGCGGCGCCCACCTGGGAAAACGAGGGCGAGCGAACCAGACCTTCAGGACTCATGAATTCGATGCGCTGCGCGCCGGCAAAGCCGGCAAGACTGAACAGCGCCACAGCTGACACCGCGACGGCAATGCGCTTCATGAAAACCTCCCTTGATAGTATCCAGGTATCTTGTGGCGATCGCGAAAGGGCAGGCAGGAGCGGAGCGCTTCGTGATCACAGACACCAGCGAGTCTATGCCTTTGTGCCGGATGCCGCCAAGGGAAGCTCGGCAGCGAAGTCTGCCCGCGAGGCCTTTCAGGCCAGTGCCGCCGCCTGCCGCGGCACGAGGCGATCGATTTGCGCATTGGCGAGGCCGACGCTGCGCTGTTTGTCCGCCTCACTCACCGCCAGTCCCTCCGCATAGACGAATTCAACCTCGTGCATGCCCAGAAAGTTCAGAAAGTCGCGTACGTATTGAGTCTGGGTATCGCGCGGCGTGCCCGCGTACAGCCCTCCGCGCGCGGCGAAGACATACACCTTCTTGCCACCGATCAGGCCAACCGATCCGTTCGCGGTATAGCGAAATGTCACACCGGCGCGCGCGATATGATCGAAATACGCCTTGAGCGTGGAAGGCACGCCGAAGTTATACATAGGCAAACCGAGCACGATCACATCGGAGGCCTTCAACTCGTCGATCAGTGCATCGGAGTAGTCCACGACCATTTGCTGTGCGCCCGTGCGCACGGTTTGCCCGGCGAGGAAAGCGCCAAAGCGTTGCGCATCGAGATGCGGTACGGGCTCTTTCGCAAGATTGCGCACGCGCACAATTCCACCTGGATTCGCTTCGCGCCACGCGGCCACGAAGCGATCGGCCATCAGGCTTGACTGGCCGCCATCGGAAAAAATGCTGGTCTTGATCAGAAGCAGTGACTTCATGTTCATTCCTCAGGTTGTCAAAGCAGGGCTCTTGCCGAACTGGCC
>CBDDRM010000216.1:0-56560 GCA_965233135.1 uncultured bacterium
ATCCAAGCGCCTCGCCACGGTGCAGCACCAGATCGATGCCATGTAGCACATGGCTCGCGCCGTAATACGCGTGAATGCCTTTCGCTTCGATCAATAGTTCAGACATATGAAAGCCTCTGATGGAGACTTCGGGGTCGTTCCCGGAGATGGCAGTTCATCGCGTCCGTCTGCGTTGCGACCATCGCAAAAAATGAGCTCCGAACGCCTTCCCATTCTTTTGCACATTTTCTCTGCGCCCCCTGTGTCCTCCGTGGCGCTTTCGTCGGGCATTCAGGCGCGGGCACTATTGACTCTCAACCCCGAGATAAGCCTCCTGCACGGCGCGGCTGGCGCGAATCCGGGCAGGCGGGCCGGATTCGAGCACGCGGCCATTGACCATGACCGTCAGCGTGTGCGCGACGGCGAATACGGCATCCATATCGTGTTCCACCAGCACAATGGCGTGGTCGGGCGCCAAGTCGCGCAGCAAGCTAACGATGCGCGCCGATTCTTCTGCGCCCATGCCGGCAAGCGGCTCATCGAGCAACAGCACGCGCGGACGTGTCGCCAGCGCTGTCGCGATCTCCACCTGGCGTTGCTCGCCATGCGACAGCGAAGCCACGACCGCGTCCGCGCGGTGGGCCAATCCCACCTGCGCCAGCGCGCGCTGCGCAGCCGCGTTGACGTCCTGTCGCTCTAGCGCCGGCCGAAAAAAATGCATCGAAGTCGCGAGCCGCGATTGCGCGGCGAGACGACAGTTTTCAAATGCCGTGAAAGGCGCAAACAGATTGGTTTTCTGATAACTGCGCGCAATGCCGAGGTGGGAAATCCGGTCGGCGGAGAACCCCGTGATCTCGCGATCGTCGAACCATACCTGGCCGGCACTTGCAGGCAGATCGCCCGAGAGCAGGTTCACGAGCGTGCTCTTGCCCGCGCCATTCGGGCCAATGACCGCATGCACCTGCCCGACTTCGCAAGCCAGCGACACATCGCTCACGGCGGCAAGCCCGCCAAACTTGCGCGACAACCCCCGGGTGCGCAGGATTGCCGTGCTCATGCGGACTTTGACCGCTGCAACAGCCCGGCGAGGCCATTGGGCAGATATAGCGCAACCAGCACGATTGCGATGCCCAGCGGCAACTGCCAGTGTTTACCCAATCGCACGCCACCCGCCTCCGGCAGGGACTGCAATGCAAGTTCCAGCAGCAGAAAGGCAGCCGCGCCGATGACCGGTCCCGCGAGCGACCCCATGCCGCCCAGAATCACCATCATCAGCACCGCGCCTGACAAATGCCAGCCCAGCATGTCCGGATTGACGACGCCGTACTGGGCGGCGGCCAAATAGCCGGCGAGGCCGGCGATCGCGCCAGCGATGACGAAGCAGACCAGCTTGTAACGATAGGTCGCGAACCCGACCGAACGCATGCGCGGCTCGTTGACGCGAATGCCGGCGATCACCCGCCCGAACAGCGAGGCGCGCAGCATGCCGATGAATGCGAATGCCAATACGAACAGCGTCAGCACGACAAAATAGAAATCGCCGAATTTCTCCAGGTCAAAAGGCCGCCACCCGAACAGCATTGCCTCGGGTCTGACGTAGATGTACATGCCGTCGGAGCCTCCCGCAATCGCCGTATCGTGCATAAGGAAGTAAAGCATCTGTGCGAAGGCCAGCGTCGCCATGATGAAATACACGCCACCGGTACGAAGGACCAGTGCGCCGATGACGAATGCCAGCGCGCTTGCCACCAGCAGCGCCAGCGGCAGGCTGGTCCATAAACTCGCTGCCTCATATTGCGGCGAGAAAAGTGCCAGACAGTACCCGGCGATGCCGAAGAACGCCGCGTGACCAAGGCTCACGAGACCGGCTTGTCCTACCAGGAGATTGAGACTCATTGCAAAAATCGCCATGATCAGCACGCGGGTGGCGAACTGGACGGTGAATTTTTCCGCGAAGAACGGCAGCGCCACGAGGACCGCAAGCAGGATGACGGCAGCCAGCGCCGCCACACGTGCGCGCGGCATCACGCGGTCTTGCCGAACAATCCTGCCGGCCTCCAGAGCAGGACGAGCGCCATGAGCAGGTAGACGCTCATGCCGGCGAGTTCCGGGAATACGCGCAATCCGCCAATGCTGAACTCGACGACTTTGCCGAAGGTGTCGGCCAGGCCGATCAGCAAGGCGCCGACCAGCGCGCCCTTGACCGACCCGATGCCGCCGATGACCACGACCACGAAGCAGATGATCAACACCTGATTGCCCATGCCCGGGAACACCGAGGACACCGGGGCCGCGATCATGCCCGCCAGGGCCGCCAGAGCCACCCCGAGTGCGAACACCGCGCGGTACAACAGTCCGATGTTGATTCCCAGCGATTGCACCATTTCGCGATTGCTCTCGCCCGCGCGGATGATCATGCCCAGGCGCGTACGCTGGATCAGCACATAGAGCAAAACGGCGAAGACGACGCACACGGCGGAGATCCATAACCGGTAGACCGGATAGGAAAGCGTATCGGTCAACGCAACAGAACCGGCCAGCCATGCAGGTATCGGCACTCCATGCACGTCATCGCCCCAGACGATGCTGCGCAGCTCCTCGATAATCAGGATCAGACCGTAGGTCAGCAGCACCTGTTGCAGATGTCCGAGCCGATACAGGCGCTGGATCAGCAGCCATTCCAGCGCCATGCCGAACAGTACGGACAGCGCAACACCGAGCGGAAGGGCCAGCCACAAGCTTCCGGTCTGCGAGGTCAGCGACCACGCCAGATAGGCCCCCACCATGTAAAAGCTGCCGTGCGCCAGATTGATGATGCCCATGATGCCGAACACCAGCGTCAGGCCGCTTGCAATCAGGAACAGCAGCAACCCGTACTGGACGGCGTTGAGCAACTGGATCAGAAAAGTGGCGAGGTCCATGGAGGGAAAGGGGGGGGGCGAGGGGCGAGGGGCGGGAGGCGAGGGACGAGGGGCGAGGGACTATAGAAGTCTGGTTCTGCTGACACTAACGTCAGAAATTTGTTGCTCTCACTGAATTTGCAACGTTTAACGAATCGTGTGCGTCCCTCGTCCCGCGTCCCTCGTCCCTCACCCCATCCTGCAGCCGCGCGCGGGATCTTCGAGCGCTTTCCACGCGACACCAATCACCTTGTTGTCGCCCTGCTCCACGCGGCGCAGATAGATATCCTGAATCGGGTTATGCGCTTTGGACATCTGCCATTGCCCGCGCGGACTGTCGATGACGGCACTCTCCATCGCGGCGATGACCGCCTTCTGGCTGCCGATGTCGCCCTTGACCTTGTCCATTGCCTGCGCCAGCAACAGACCGGTATCGTAGCCCTGCACGGCGTAGACGTCGGGCTCGCTCTTGAAGGCTTTGGCAAACGCAGTGCGAAACGCCTTATTGCGTGTCGTGGCGAGAGAATCGGCGTAATGCAGCGTCGTGAGCAGGCCCTCGGCGGCGGCGCCTTGCGCGGGCAGCACGCCCTCGGTCAGAAAACCGGGGCCGTAGAGCGGGATCTTGTCCTTCAGGCCCGCGGCTGCGTAATCCTTGACGAATTTCACCGCACCGCCGCCTGCAAAAAAACAGGCCACTGCGTCGGGTTTGAGGGCGGCAATTTCGGTGAGCAATGCCTGGAATTCGACGTTAGGGAACGGCACGTACATTTCCTTGATCACGTTTCCGCCGGCCGCGCTGAAACCTTCGGCAAACGACGCCTGCGATTCCTCTCCCGCTGCGTATTTCCAGGTGATGAACACGGCGGTCTTGTGGCCCCTGCCGACCATGACTTTGCCCAGCGGATGAATCGGCTGCCAATTACTGAACGACGTCCGGAACACATTTGGCGCGCACAGCGCGCCGGTGGCGGCGCCCGCCCCGGCGTTGGGGATGAGCATGAGCGTGCCGCTTTCCCTGGCGACCTTGAGCATGCCCATGACCACGCCGGAATGCACTGAACCGACAAGAACATCGACCCTGTCGCGCGTGATCAGCCGGTTCGCGTTGTCCGTTGCCTTGGAAGGATCGGACTCGTCGTCGACTTTGAAAAACTCGACCTCGCGCCCGCCAAATTTGCCGCCGGATTGATCGAGCGCAAGCCGGAATCCGTTTTCGATCGCAACGCCCAGCTGGGCGTACGTGCCTGTGTAAGGCAGCATCAGACCAAGCCGCAGCTTCGCCGATTGCGCAAGTGCGAATGACGGCAGCATCGATGCGCCGGCCAGCGCCCCCGCGCCGATGAGAAAATCCCGCCGGTTCGGGTGGTCGATCTTGTTGCCCTTCATGCCTGCTCCCTCGTTTCGTTCGCCGCTCGCACTGCACGGTCAGGGCCGCCATTATGCTTGACTCTTCCGCCCCCTTCACGAACGTTATGAGTACCGCCGGATAACGGCAAGAATGCAGGATCTTCACGGCGCTTGTGGCGCGGTACCGGCCCCATGCCGTGCACGACCGTCATGGCGTCACGGAAGTTAATCACTGCCTCAGCTTGAACCGCTGGATCTTGCCGGTGGCAGTCTTCGGCAGTTCCGAGATGAACTCCAC
This sequence comes from uncultured bacterium, assembly GCA_965233135.1. Taxonomy (GTDB): domain Bacteria; phylum Pseudomonadota; class Gammaproteobacteria; order Burkholderiales; family JACQAP01; genus JACQAP01. Next base: position 4,525 of record CBDDRM010000216.1, read on the forward strand.
CCAGCGTGGATACTTGTAGGGAGCGAGCCGTTCCTTGACATGACTCTTGAGGATGTCGCCAAATGCGGGCGACGGCGCAAGGCCCGGTTTGAGCACGACGTATGCCTTGGGCTTGATCAATTGCTGCTCATCTGCCGCGCCCACCACGGCCGCCTCGAGTACGTCCGGATGCGTCATGAGTGCCGCCTCGACTTCGAACGGCGAGACGTACATGCCACTGACCTTCAGCATGTCATCGGAGCGGCCGCCATAGGTGTAGTACCCGTCGGCATCGCACGAATACTTGTCCCCGGCACGAGTCCATGGCCCGACGAATGTCGCCAGCGATCTTGCGCGATTGCACCAGTAGTGAATTGCGCTGGTCGGGCCGTTGATCTGCAACTCGCCCATTTCACCCGTGCTGACTTCGCCGCCGTGTTCATCTACCAGCCGGATCGCGTAGCCCGGCACCGGTTTGCCGGTACTGCCGTAGCGAACTTCCCCGGGCCGGTTGGAGATAAAGATATGCAGCATCTCGGTGGACCCGATGCCGTCCAGAATCTCCACGCCAAAATGCTCGGTCCAGCGCCGGCCCAGGTCCGCCGGCAGTGCTTCGCCAGCCGAGGTGCACAGGCGCAGCGCAAGTTCGTCGCGGGATGGCAGATCCGCATGTGCGAGCAGCGCGCCGTACAGCGTGGGCACGCCATAGAAAATCGTCGGTCGCAGCTCGCGAAGGCGTTTGAATACTGCAGGCGGGGTTGGACGTTCCGCCATCAGGATGGTGGTGGCGCCGACCGCCAGAGGGAACGTCAGCGAATTGCCCAGGCCGTAGGCGAAGAACAGTTTCGCCGCTGAGAAGACGACGTCGTCCTCGCGCAGACCGAGTATGGGCCGTGCATAGAGTTCAGCAGTCTGGATCAGGCTCGAATGAACATGCACCGTGCCTTTCGGCGTACCGGTCGAGCCGGAGGAGTAGAGCCAGAAGCAGGCTTCGTCAGCCTTGGTAGGCGCGGGCTGGCGGATCGCGCTGGCCACGTTCATGAGTTGCTGCAAATGCAGATGGCCGTGCGCGTGCTTGCCGGACACGATGACATGCTTGAGCGCTGGCATTCTGCCGAACAGGGGCGCGAAAGCCGGCAGCAGCGTTTCGGACACGATGAGCGCACGCACGCGGCTGTCTTCGAGCATGTACTGGTAATCGGCGGTGGTCAGCAGGGTATTGGCAGCCACCGGCACGATGCCCGCCTTGATCGCGCCCAGGAAGGTGCTCGGAAAGTCGATCGTATCCAGGTGCGCGATCATGACCCGGTTTTCCATTTCCAGGCCAAGACCCGTCAGCACATTGGCGGCACGATTCACCCGCTGCGCAAGTTCGCCGTAGGTGTAGCGCCCCTGGTCATCGATGTACGCCGTCTTGGTTGCGCGCCCTGCCGCGAGATTGCGTTCGATCAGATCGTGCGCGGCGTTATAGTCGCGTGCAATGGTGATCAACGGGGGGCTCACGCGATGATCGGCCTGGCTCAGACTTGCCACTGCGTCCTCCTTGTATTGCGCGGCCTGACGGTGCGGCGCGCACCGTGTGTGAGCAACACCGGGCGCGCTAGACGCTCTCGCCAAGCTCTTCGCGACACAGCGGGATCCAGCCTTCGATCCATTCGGCGGCCTCGTCTTCGGGCAGATTGATGCAGGAATCGTTGAACAGCGGCTCGCCGATGCGGCGGGCGCCCAACTCGCTCAGCAGGCTGTCGAACTTCTTGGCAGCAAAGCAGAACGTGTTGGCATGCGTGCCATTGTCGCCCAGGCCGATGACGCCGTAGCGTACGTTGGAAAGGTCCGGTCGCTGGCTCTGCAGGCCATCGAAAAGCTGCTTTGCATTGTCGGGCACGTCGCCTTGTCCGTAAGTCGATGTGCAGATCAGGAATAATCCGCCGCCACTGAACACGCTGGGGTCAAGTTCATCCATGGGCAGTGTCGTAATGCGCATGTCTTCGCCGTCGAGCCGCAATTCGATCTCTTGCGCGACCAGTTGCGCAACGCCGGTCTGGGTGCCCACCAGTATGGTGAATTCAAGTGCCACTGTCGCTCTCCCCCGGGCGCAGCCGGATTGAATTTTCGCGATTATGTATTATCATGCATTCATAAATCCACATGTGCAATATAGTGCATGTCGCCGAGGAGTCATCAGATGGGCGCTCGCGATGCCAAGCCACCCGGGAAGTCCGAAACCGGCACTCAGGATGCCGCATTCCTGGCGCGACTGGGAGAGCGCATCCGGGCCGCGCGCGTCCGGCGCGCATTAAGCCGCAAGGCGCTCTCCGAAGATTCCGGCGTATCGGAGCGCTATCTTGCCGAACTCGAGGCCGGCCGCGGCAACATTTCCATCCTGCTCCTGCGCCAGGTGGGCCGGTCCGTGGAACTGCCATTGTCTGATTTGCTGCGCGAAAGCGACGATACGCCTGCAGATCTCGCCCTGATCCAGGAGTTTCTGCAGCGGTTGCCCAAACAAAGACTGGCACGCGTTCGCGCGCAGTTGCTGCGCGAATTCGGCGGGCATTCGGAAGAGCGCGGGGGCCGGATCGCGCTGCTTGGACTGCGCGGCGCGGGCAAATCCACGCTGGGCCAGGCGCTCGCTACCGAACTCAAGGCGCCGTTCATCGAGCTCGACCTCGAGATCGAGCGCGAGGCCGGAACCAGTTTGTCAGAGATCTTCCTGATGTACGGCCAGCCGGGTTATCGCCGCTATGAGTATCGGTGCCTGGAGAGGATTCTGGAGAGCCGGTCGCGCTGCGTGATCGCAACCGGCGGCAGCATCGTGTCCGAACCTGCCACTTTCGACTTGCTGCTCGCCTCGTGCTTTACCGTGTGGCTCAAGGCCGCGCCAGAGGAGCACATGAGCCGCGTCATCGCACAAGGCGACATGCGGCCGATGGCCGGCAACATGCAGGCCATGGACGACCTCAAGCGCATTCTCGACAGCCGCGCGGCGCTGTATGGACAAGCGGACACGGTCGTGGATACGGCCGGGCGCAGCGTGAAACAGAGTCTCAAAGATCTCAGGCGCGCCATTGCGGCCTGAGAGATCAAGGAGTGATCCATCCATGAGCGCAATGCTTGATGAACAAACCGGCCGGGCATCTGCGGTCACTTATGACACGCACCCGGAACGCTATGTGCACTGGCAGCTTTCCATCGAGGGGGCAATCGCCACGCTGTCCATGAACGTCAACGAGGACAAGGGTCTCAAGCCGGGCTACAAGCTGAAGCTCAACTCCTACGATCTGGGTGTGGATATCGAGCTCTACGACGCGCTCAATCGCGTGCGCTTCGAGCATCCCGAGGTGAGATGCGTGGTCATCACCAGTGCGCGGGAACGCATGTTCTGCTCCGGCGCCAATATCTACATGCTCGGCCTGTCCACGCACGCATGGAAAGTCAATTTCTGCAAGTTCACCAACGAGACGCGCAACGGCATCGAGGACTCCAGTCGCGAGGGCAGCCTCAAGTTCCTGGCCGCGGTCAATGGCACGGTCGCCGGCGGCGGATACGAACTGGCGCTCGCCTGCGATGAAATTCTGATGATCGACGATCGCTCCTCGACATTAAGCCTGCCCGAGGTGCCCCTGCTGGGCGTGCTGCCGGGCACCGGCGGTTTGACGCGGCTGACCGACAAGAGAAAAGTGCGCCGCGATCTGGCCGACGTGTTCTGCTCGACCTCCGAGGGCGTACGGGCAGATCGCGCGCGGCAGTGGAAACTCGTGGACCACACCGCGCGGCCGCAGCAGTTCGCCGAAGCCGTTCGCAGCCACGCCGATGCGCTCGCCGCGCAAAGCAAACGCAGTGGCGAAGGCCAGGGTATCGAGCTTACGCCATTGCGGCGCGCAGCCGACGCGGCGGGCTATCACTACGAGCATGTTGACGTGCGCATCGAGCGCGCCGCGCGCACGGCCACTGTCACCGTGTCCGCGCCTGAGCAGGCTTCCCCGGCGGATCTTCCCGGCATCCACGCCGCGGGCGCGCGCTGGTGGCCATTGCAAGTCGCCCGCGAACTCGACGATGCCATCCTGATGTTACGCACCAACGATCTCGAGATCGGCACCTGGATTCTGAAAACGCGCGGGAGCGCGGAAGCGGTGCTGGCCAGCGATCGCGCGCTGATGCAGCACCGGGATGACTGGTTCGTGCGCGAGTGCCTGGGTTTCCTGCGCCGCACGCTCGCGCGCCTGGACGTGTCCTCGCGCACCCTGATCGCGCTCGTCGACGAGGCGTCCTGCTTCACGGGCATGCTGGCCGAACTGGCGCTCGCCGCCGATCGCAGCTACATGCTGCAGTTCGAAGCAGGAGATGCTCGCGCCCCCGTCATGGTGCTCTCGGAGCTTAACTTCGGGCCGCTGCCGATGGTGAATGACCTAAGCCGCCTGGCCAATCGTTTCTGCGGTGATGGCCACGCGCTCGAAGCGGCACGCGCACAAACCGGCACGCGCCTGGATGCGAATGCCGCGGTAAGCCTGGGGCTCGTGACCTTCGCGCCCGACGAGCTCGACTGGGACGAGGAAGTGCGCCTCGCCATCGAAGAACGCGCGAGCCTGTCGCCCGACGCACTGACCGGCCTGGAGGCCAACCTGCGCTTTACCGGGCCGGAAACCATGCACACGCGCATCTTCGGCCGCCTGAGCGCCTGGCAGAACTGGATTTTCAACCGCCCCAATGCCGTGGGCGAGCAGGGCGCGCTGAAGGTGTTCGGCACCGGCAGCAAACCCAAATTCAACTGGGAAAGAGTCTGAGTCTGCAAGGACGTGAAAGCATAATGCGTAAAGGCGTAAAGGAGTGAAGAGTGAAACGCAACCATTCTCTCAAAGCTCGGCAAAATCGACCGGGATTACGCAAAGACCGTCAACTGCGAGATGAAATGGACGCCGTCGCTGGTTTGCTTTTGGGGCTCAGTGCATCAGTAAGAAAAAAACCGGGGTAGTCGTGCCGCTTTTAAATCATCCACGCCTTCACACCTTCACTCATTCACCCGGCGGAGCCGCCATGAGCATCAATTACAGCGAAAGAATCCCGAACAACGTCAATCTGGCCAGCGACCGCACGTTGCAGCGCGCCCTCGAGCACTGGCAACCACGCTTTCTGGACTGGTGGCGGGAAATGGGACCGCACGATTTTGCGACCGCGGACGTATACCTGCGCACGGCAGTGGGCGTGGACGCGCAGGGCTGGGCCAGTTATGGCGCGGTGAAAATGCCGGACTATCGCTGGGGCATTTTTCTGGCGGAGCAAGTGCCCGACCGCACGATCGGCTTCGGCGACCATTTTGGCGAACCTGTCTGGCAACAGGTACCCGGGGAGTTGCGTTCTCAATTCCGCCGCATCATCGTCACGCAAGGCGACACCGAGCCCGCGTCAGTCGAACAACAGCACCGGCTGGGACTGACCTGTCCTTCGCTCTACGATCTGCGCAATCTGTTCCAGGTCAATGTCGAGGAGGGCCGGCATCTGTGGGCGATGGTCTATCTGCTGCATGCCCATTTCGGTCGCGACGGCCGCGAGGAAGCCGAAGAATTGCTGATGCGCCACTCGGGCGACGTCGACAAGCCGCGCATCCTCGGAACCTTCAATGAACCGATCAGCGACTGGCTGTCGTTTTTCATGTTCACGTATTTCACGGATCGCGATGGCAAGTTCCAGCTGAAGAGCCTCGCCGAATCGGGCTTCGATCCGCTGGCGCGCACCTGCCGTTTCATGTTGACGGAGGAGGCGCATCACATGTTCGTGGGGGAGAACGGCCTTGGGCGCATCATCCGGCGTACGCTGGAGGTCATGAAGGAAATCGGCAGCGACGATCCGCGCGCGGTGCGCAACCACGGTGCGATCGATCTGCCGACGATTCAGCGCTACATGAATTTCTGGTTCACGTCCTCGCTCGATCTATTCGGCTCGGAAGTCTCCTCCAATGCCGCAAGCTCTTTCGCCAGCGGCATCAAGGGTCGCCCGGATGAAACGCAATACGAAGACCATATCTGCGCTGAGGCGAGCTTTGCGCTGGAAACTCCCCAGGGCGAGGAAACCGTGAGCTTGCGCAATGCGATGAATGAAGTCATGCGCCAGTCTTACATCAAGGATTGCGAAATCGGGCTCAAGCGCTGGAACAGCCAGATTCAGCGCGCGGGACAGGAGTTTCGCCTGGCCTTGCCGAGCCCGCATTTTCGCCGTTCCATCGGCGCCTGGAACGGCGTGCCGACCGATCCGCGCGGCCACCCGATCGACCGTGAAACGTACCTTCGCCGCCTGCCCGACTGGATCCCCAGCGAAGCTGACCGGATTTTCGTGCACAGCCTCATGCGGCGAGTCATCGAGCCGGGCAAGATGGCCGGCTGGATAGCCCCACCCGACCGCGGCATCAACAGCCTTGCGCCGGACTACGAATACGTAAAGTTGAACTGACGCGCCCTGCAGTCAGGGGAGGTCGAACACCAGCACTTCGGCGTGTTCTCCCTGGTCAATGCGGATCCCGGTTGCGTCCTCGAACTTCATGGCATCGCCGGCGCCGAGCGACTGGCCGTTGACCATGACGCTGCCGCGGGCGACGTGTACGTAACCCTTGCGACCGGCCACGATGCGGTGCGTGACATGTTCTTCGCCGTGTACCAGCGCCGCGTAGAGCCGCATGTTCTGATGGACCTTTACCGAGCCTTCCATCGCATCCGGCGAAGCAAGCAGGCGCAACTTGCCCCGCTTTTCTTTCGCGGCGAACAACTTCTGTTCATAGCTGGGCTCGATGCCCAGTTCGTCAGGTTCGATCCAGATCTGCAGAAAATGCACGCTGTTCTTGAGCGAGGGGTTGTATTCGCTGTGGAATACCCCGGTACCCGCGCTCATGCGTTGCACGTCGCCGGGACGTATGACCGAGCCGGTGCCCAGGCTGTCGCGGTGCTCGAGTTCTCCGTCAAGCACGTAGCTGATAATTTCCATGTCGCGATGCGGGTGCTCGCCAAAGCCTTTGCCCGGCGCCACCCGGTCTTCATTGATTACCCGCAAGGGCCCGAACCCCATATTCTGGGGATCGTAATATCCGGCGAATGAAAATGTGTGAAAGCTTTTGAGCCATCCGTGATCGGCAAATCCGCGCTCGGTGCTTCTTCTCAAGTTATTCATAATTCAATCCTTTTCGATCCGGCGCGAACGGCCAGATGTTCGATGTATGCAATGTAGACTATTCGCGCTAGATTGTTAGCGAGCTGTTCTGATCAACTTATTCAAAACATTCGAATAACTTCATCCGGCATCGAACCAGCCTTCCGAGACCAGAACCGAGCGGCCGCCCACGCAGACTGCAATCACGCGGCCGTCGGTCGCTACCGCTTCGAGTTCGAGCAGCGACGGCCGGCCCATTTCGAACCCTTGTTCTATCATCCAGCGGCGCCTGCCTTCGTAAGGCGCCTCCCCATGCAGATAGCCCGCCAGGGCGGACGCGGCGCTGCCGGTCGCCGGATCCTCGGCGACCCCCATGGCGGGTGCAAACATGCGGGCGTGGATCTGCGCATCGGGGTCCACAGTTTCAGTGGTAAATGCAAATACGCTCCTGGCCCACCACGCGGACAGCAGTTGCTCCCATCGATCGGCGCGCAGCCGGATACTCGCAATGGCCGCGCGCGAACGCACGGGGACGAACAGGAACGGCACGCCACAGGAGTAAGCGGCCGGCGCCGGTAATACATCGCTTTCTTTTAGACCGAGCAGCGCCGCGAGGTCCGCCGCGGGCGGCGGCGGCCCGCGTTCCGGCATTTTGGGTACCGACATGCGCGTGGCGCACGCTACGCCGCCAGCGAATTGCACTTCGACCGTCACATCGCCGATGCCTTCTTCTAGCACGATGGTGGGATCCGCCGGCGTCAGCTCGAGCAGTCTCTGTGTTGCCAGCAGGTAACTCGCGCCAATCGTGGGATGGCCGGCGAAGGGAAGTTCGACTTTCGGCGTAAAGATACGCAGCTTGCAGCGATTAGGGCCGCTCTTCGCCGGTTTGACGACGAATACGGTTTCCGACAGATTGAATTCAGCGGCAATCGCCTGCATGCGGTCGGTGGTCAACGCATCGGCATCAAGCACCACCGCCAGCGGATTGCCTCCGAATCGCTGGTCGGTGAACACATCCAGGGTGTAGAAGCGACAGCGCATCGCGTCGGCCGTAGAGGGAGGTGAAAGTAAGGCTTCGAGCTTACACCGGAGTATTTCTTGTTTCCTCTCGCCCCTCGCCCCTCTCCCCTTTCTTTCACGCCTTCGCCGCGATCGCCTCGATCTCGACCAGGATCTCTGGCTTGACGAGTCCGGGCACGACCAGGAGCATCGAAGCGGGGCGCGCATGGCCCAGATAGCGCGCGCGCACGGCAACGTAGTCCTTGATGTCTTCATCGCGCACCAGATAGTGGGTGACTTTCACCAGGTCTTGCACGCCCATGTCGGCCTGCGCGAGTATCGCCAGCACATTTTTCCAGGCCTGCTCGGCTTGCGCGACGATCCCGGCGGGATAGGTGCCATCGGGCATGAGGCCGGGGGTGCCGGCCGTGAACACCCAGCGGGCCGAGGGCGAGGTTTCCACCCCGTCGCTATATGTGCCGATTTGCCGAGCTACGCCTACGTTCAATGGGCGGTTCATTGTTTGCCTCCCGTGGTCATTGGAGCTGCAAGAAACAAACGGCAAGTGGGTAAGCACTTGCCGTCTGACTCGACACTGCTGCTGCGAAAAACTCAGCGATGCTTGTCGTGGGGCACGGTTAACGGTCCACCGCCACCGGCGGCAGCGAGCGCCTCCCGCTCTTCCGGAATCAGATGAATCTTGCGCACGATGAGCGTGTAGAAGGCCGGGATCACGAACAACGTTAGCAACGTCCCGAGACTCATGCCGCCGACGATCACCCAGCCGATCGCCTGGCGGGCCTCGGAACCGGCTCCGGAGGAAATGGCCAGCGGCAGGGCGCCGAGTACCGTCGCGAGCGTGGTCATCAGAATGGGCCGCAGACGCAGCGTCGTAGCCTCCACCACCGCGTCGAACAGCTCCAGACCCTGACGCCGCTGCTGGTTGGCGAACTCCACGATCAGAATACCGTTCTTGGTGATCAGTCCGACCAGCATGACCAACCCGATCTGACTGTACACATTGAGCGTACCGCCGTTGTCGAGAAGCGCGTTGATCCACATCGCGAGCAATGCGCCGGTTGCGGCCAGAGGCACGGTTAGCATGATCACCAGCGGCCCGACGAAACTCTCGAACTGCGCGGAGAGCACCAGGTAGATGAAAATCAGCGCGAGCAGCAGCGTGATGTAGAGTTCCATCCCGGTCTCGCGGAACTCACGCGATTGGCCGTCCAGATCGGTGTTCACGTTCTTGGGCAGTTCTTCGGCCACGACCGCGTCGATCTTCTCGAGCACATCTCCCAGACTGCCGCCCGGCCCGACGTTGCCGTTGATGACCGCTGCCCTGAACTTGTTGAAGTGGTTGAGTTCTTTCGGCGCCACTGTTTCCCGCAGCTGGACCAGATTGGACAATTGCACCAGATCGCCGCGCGCGCCGCGCACATAGATCGACGTGAGGTCGTCCGGACGCCGCCGCTTGTCGTCTTCCACTTGCACGACGACGTCATATTGCTTGCCTTCACGCTTGTAACGCGTGACATCGCGTCCGCCAAGCAGGGTTTCCAGCGTGCTGCCGATGGTCGCCATTGAAACGCCGAGTGCCGCGGCCTTATCCCGGTCGATCTCTACGCGCAGCTGCGGTTTGTTGAGCTTCAGGTCGGTATCGAGACCGGTGATACCAGGGAAATCACGCAGCTTCGGCATGATCTTGTTGACATACCCCTGCAGCTCTTCGTAGCTGTTGCCATAGATGACATATTCGATCTGCTTGGACAGGAAGCTGCCGCCGAGCGAGGGTGAATTTACCGCGAAACTGATTACGCCTGGCAATCCGCCGAATAACTTGGGGCCCAGTTCCTGCGCAATCGCCATCTGGGAACGTTCACGCTTGTCCCAGTGCTCCAGTACCGCGAAACCGATTCCCAGATTGACGGGATTGGGACGTTCCAGGCCCGGCGCGACCACCTCGAACAGGGTTTCGATTTCGGGAACCGACTTGAGAATCTCGCCCACCCCGCGCATATAGCCGTCGGTGTACTGCATGGTGGAGCCTTCAGGCGCGACTACGAAGGCCATGAAAAAGCCGCGATCCTCGATCGGCGAAAGCTCGGATTTGAGTTGCAGGAACATCCAGCCCATGAAGGCGAGCACCGCCGCGAAGGAAAGCACGACCAACCAGCGGGCTTTCAGCGTCCCGCGCAGCAAGCGGCTGTAGCCGCGATTCATGCCCTGAAAAAATCCTTCGGTCTTGTCATAAAGCCAGTTCGATTCGTGCTCGCGCAGCACTTTGGAACACATCATCGGCGTGAGCGTCAGCGCCACGAATCCGGACACCAGCACCGCGGCGACCACGGTCATCGCGAATTCGATGAACAGCTGGCCGACCCGGCCCGTCATGAACACCAGTGGCGTGAACACCGCCGCCAGGGTGATGGTCATTGCCACGACGGCAAAGCCGATCTCCTTGGCTCCCTGCAGTGCTGCCCGGTACGGAGGCAGCCCCTCCTCGATGTGCCGGTGGATGTTCTCCAGCATTACGATGGCATCGTCAACGACCAGCCCGACGGCCAGCACGATGCCGAGCAGCGTCAGAACGTTGACCGAGAATCCGAACACATACAGAAAAAAGAACGCGCCAATCAGCGAGACCGGTATGGTGACCGCCGGGATCAGCGTTGCCCGGAAGCTGCGCAGAAACGCGAAGATGACCAGCACCACCAGCGCCAATGCTTCCAGCAGCACCTTGTACACCGAGTTGATGGCTGCCTCGATGAACTGCGAGGTATCCACCGCTACTTTCATGGTCATGCCTTCCGGCAGGCCCGCCTTCAGTCGGGGCACCAGTTCGCGGATGCCGGCTGCGATGGCCAGCGTATTGCCGGTTGACTGCTTGACGACCCCCAGACCGATGGCCTCGTTGCCGCTGACGCGCACGATCTTGCGATTCTCGTACGGACCGGGCGCGGCGCGGCCAACATCCTTGAGGCGAATCGGATACCCGCCGACCTCGCGGATGATCATATTGTTGAATGCTTCTGGGCTCTGCAGGTCGGTTTCCGCCAGCACCGTGAGTTCGCGTTCGGTGCTTTCAATGCGCCCGCCGGGCGAATCGAGGTTCTGGCGGCGCAGCGCGTCCTCGATGTCCTGCGCAGTCATGCCGTGGGCTGCGAGACGTTCGCGGTCCAGCCAGACGCGCATCGAATATCTGCGCTCGCCACCGATGATGACGGTCGCGACCCCCGGAATCGCCTTCATGGGGTCGGTCAGATAGCGATCGGCGTAATCGGTCAACTCCATGGGCGTGTGCCGATCGCTGGTCACGGCGATCCACATCACCGGGAAGGCATCCGCCTCGATCTTGTTGACCACCGGGTCGTCGGCCTGCTCGGGCAGCAATGCGCGGACGCGCGACACGCGATCACGCACGTCGTTGGCGGCAGCCTCGACGTTGCGATCGGTCACGAACGTCACCGTGACCTGGCTGACCTCTTCGCGGCTCTGGGACTTGATGGTCTTGATGCCTTCGATGCCGGACAACGCATCTTCCACCGGCGTCGTGATCGTGCTCTCCACGACCTGCGCGGTGGCGCCCTTGAGCACCGTGCGCACCGACACGACCGGCGGGTCGATTTTCGGATATTCGCGCACTGCGAGCCGGTCGAACGCGATGACTCCGAGCAGGACGATGAGCAAGCTCATGACCGTGGCAAGCACCGGGCGCTTGATCGAAATGTCGGATAAGACCATGGCGATTCCTTTGCTAACGGTTGGGGCGATTAACCGGGCTTTTTCTCATCCGGCGCCGGCTGCGGTGCAGGCGCAACGATCACCATCACCGGAGCCCCGTCACGCAGCTTGATCTGGCCTTCGGTTACGACGGTGTCGTTCGCACTCAGCCCCTCAATGATTTCCACGCGACCGGGCTGGCGATTGCCGATCTGGATCTTGGTCAGCGCCGCCTTGCCGTCGACGACGCGGAAGACGAAGTTGTCTTGTCCCTGCGGCCAGATCGCCTGCTCGGGAACGATGATGGCGTTCGGCCGGTTCTCGAGCGTGATCGCCACGCGCACGAACATGCCGGGCTTGAGCTTGTTCCCCTTGTTCGGAATGCGGGCGCGCATGAGGATGGTACGCGTCTGTTCGTCGACCACCGGCTCCACCGCATAGATTTTCCCGGAGAACTCCTCGCCCGGATAGGCATCGAGCCGCACGACGATATCCTGGTTGGGACGCAGTTTGGACATGTACAACTCGGGAATGCGGAAATCTGCCTTGATGGTGCCGATGCTTTCGAGGCGCACGATGTCCGTGCCGGCTTTGACGTAGGCGCCGGGGCTTACCATGCGCAGACCAACGGTGCCCGAGAAGGGCGCGCGCAACACGGTTTTGGCCACGCGCGACTCCACTTCGTCCAGCCGCGCCTTCAGGCGTGCCACTGCGCCGACTTGCACCTCGAGCGCGTCCTTGCTGATGAATTTCTGCTCGTGCAGTTCCTTGGTGCGTGCCAGGCGTTGCTGCTCGGTGCGCAGATCGGCCCGTACCGCCGCGGCCTGTGCTTCGTATTCCGCATTGTCGATCGTGACCAGCCGCGTACCGGCACTGACCGCAGCGCCTTCCTTGAAGTGCAAGGCGGCAATGCGGCCGTCTATTTCAGGGCGGATGATGACCGATTCATCAGCGAGCAGCGAACCCACCGCCGTTATTTCGTCCGAGACTTTGCCTACTTCGACCGGAACTGCCCTGACCGGCAAGCCGCCGGGTTTCGGGGGCTGCGCCTGCGCAGCGGGCTTGGTCGCATCGGTTTTCTGGCCGGCGGGGGTATCGTTCTTTTTGTTCTGTCCGCAACCAGCCACCAGTACTGCCGTGACCAGCACCGCGAGAATCGTTACATTACGAATGGTCGGCGTATGCACAACGTACCCCTAAGATTCCGTATCGGCGGCAATGCGCGAAACCGCTTTGAACGGTAAAAAAAAGTATTGCCAGCGATTTTGAGTTATCGCTGGCAGCGGGGCCGTCGGAGATTTTCGATGCGGGGAAATCCCGGCGGCGTTATTTTTGCTGACTTATTAGTCAGTTATTTTCTTGGCATGATATCCGAGTTTTTCCGCGGCGACCATGAGAATTTCGCTGGATGCACTACTGGTTCTGGATTCCATCTCGCGTAACGGCAGTTTTGCGTCGGCGGGCGAAGAATTGCACCGCGTGCCATCGGCAATCACCTATACGGTGCAAAAGCTTGAACAGGACCTCGAGGTCAGCCTGTTCGACCGCAGTGGCCACCGCGCCCGGTTGACCGCTGCCGGAGAGGCGTTGCTACACGAAGGCCGCCATTTGCTGCGGGCGGCGACCGATCTCGAGTGCCGGGTAAAGCAGGTCGCGCAGGGATGGGAAGCGGAGCTGCGTATCGCCATCGACGATCTGGTGCCGACCGAACGCCTGTTCGCCCTGCTGAAAGAGTTTTATCGCGAACCGTCCGGCACTCGCATCCGGCTGACCGTGGAAGTTCTCGGCGGCTGTTGGGATGCCCTGCTCGGGGGTCGGGCCGACCTCGTGATCGGAGCGCCGGGAGACGCGCCGCCAGAGGGCGTGCTGGCCGTCGAGCGCCTGGGAGACTTCGAATTCGTTTTCGCGGTCGCGGCAGATCACGCGCTGGCCGGGCGGCCCGAGCCTCTTTCGGCGCAGGACATCCTGCCGCATCGCGCCGTGGTAACGGCGGACACTTCCCGCAGCCTGCCGCCTCGCACATCGGGGCTGCTTAACGGCCAGGACACCCTGACCGTGCCGACCATGCGCGCCAAGGTGGCCGCGCAGATTGCCGGTCTCGGGGTCGGCTACCTGCCCTTGCTGTGGGCCGCGCCGCATATCGCGGCCGGCCGCCTGGTCAAAAAGCAGGTTGAAGGCACCCGTGCGCTGACACACGTGTATCTGGCCTGGCATCCGCGACAGGCCGGAAAAGCTCACGACTGGTTCCTGCGTCGACTGCGCGATCCAGGGGTACAGCAGTACGTGCTGGGCGAATCCGGCACCTACCCGTCAACGGCCGGGTAAAGCGATCAGAAGCGATCAGGGCAGTTTGCCGCGACGCGCCGTAGGACATACGCGGCGCACGGCCAGCGCCTCGGCCGCGGCTTTCTCCTGTGCGAGTTCGGCCTGCACGCGCTGCATGTTCAACGCCCGGATGCCATCGAGCAGACGCACGAGCAAGTCTGCCGCCGGCAAACCCGGCTCCAGATACAAGCCTGTGCGCGCGCGGAATATCGCCGTGGCCGTGCCACTCAATCCGAACATCTCGAACAACCCGCGGCTCTGCGGCTGAACCTGCGCGAAGCAGACGCCCGGGTGATAGCCGAGCACCGCGCTGGCCAGCGCGCTGAACTGCGCCGCATCGCCGTCTTGCTGCACGAAGCCGACCACCACCGTGTCATGACGCGACACGAAATCGTCGAAACTGCGTTCATCGAGCAGAGCAGGCGTCATCGCGCGCCTCAGGATTCGGCTTTGCCCGCCTGTTCGCCGGCTTCCTGCTGAGCGATTTCGCGATGCACCTGCGCCATATCGATCTGCTGCACCTTCTTGATGATCGCTTCCAGACCTGACGCCGGCAGCGCTCCGGGCTGGGCGAACAGCAGCACTTTCTCGCGGAACACCATCAGGGTCGGGATCGAGCGGATCTCGAAGTGGCCCGCCAGCTCGGGTTCTTCTTCCGTATTGACCTTGGCGAACAGCACGCTTTCATGCTTCTCGGAGGTCGCCTCGAAAACGGGCGCGAAGCTTCTGCATGGGCCGCACCACGGCGCCCAAAAATCGATGATGACTGTGTCGTTACCGGTCACGACTTGTTCGAAATTGTCCTTGGTCAATGCAATCGTCGACATGTTCAGGCGCTCCTTGGCGCTTCGATTCGCAGGTCACAGGGCCAGCCGCATCGCAGCCGATGGTTTGCACTATGTAACGTCTCGACGGGAAAGATCAACCCCGGGCGCTCTGGGCCGGCGCAAACCGCCCGAAGTGCAGCAAAAGGGCCGGAAGCACCAGCAAGTTCAGCACGGTCGAGGTCGCCAGGCCGCCGACGATAATGGTAGCCATGGGACCTTCAATCTCGCGTCCCGGTTCACCGCTGCCCAGCGCGAGCGGCATCAAGGCCAGCGCGGTAACCAGCGCAGTCATCAATATCGAAGGCAGGCGCTCGGCGGCGCCGCGACTTGCGGTCTCGGCGTTCCACGGCAGGCGCTCCACCTCCACGAGATGCTGGTAGTGCGAAACCAGCATGATGGAGTTGCGCAAAGTGATGCCGAACAGCGTCACGAAACCCACTAGGGAACCCAGCGACATCCAGCCGCCAGTCGCCAGCACCGCGACGACGCCGCCGATCAGAGCAAAGGGCAAGTTGACACACGTGAGCAGAAGATTGCGCAGGTTGTTGAAAGCAATATAAAGCAAAAGAAAAATGCCGATCCCCGCGAGCGCGGCATGCAACAGCAGATCCGTGCGGGCCTGAGCCTGCGCCTGCGCGGTGCCGGCGTAAACAGCGTAGTTGCCCGCAGATATGGGTACCTGTGCGCGGATGCGCGCGCGGGCGTCGCGCTCGAACTGTTCGATGTCGCGACCGTCGACCGCCGCGGTCACCGTCTGGACGCGCCGCCCCGAGTCGTGCAGGATTTTGTAGCGCCCGCTGGTCATCTGGATATCGGCGACGTCGCCCAAACGAATAAGCCGGCCGTCGGGGTTGCGAAGCGGGAGCGCGGCAACTTCGCTGATGCGGTTGCGATGAGCCGGATCGAGCACGACCACCAGGTCTATGGCCTGGTTGCCGCGGAACACTTGGGCGGCTTGCGCGCCTTCGTACGCGGTTTGTACCGCTTCGAGCACTGCAAGCGGTTGCACCCCCAGCGCGGCGGCGCGCTCATGACGCAAGCGTACCGACAACTGGGGAGCGCCCGGCTGCGCCTGGATCTGCACGTCGCGGGCGCCCGGCACTTCGGCCAGCACGGTGGCAACCGCGAGCGCATCCTGGTCGAGCAGATCGAGCGACGAGCCGTACAGGTTCACGACAAACGGCGCGGCGTAACCGGTGATGGTTTCTTCGATGCGTTCGGTGAGGAAAGTATTGACGGCGAAAGTTACACCGGGAAATGCGCCGCCACGCCCTCCTTCCAGGGTCTCGCGTATCTGCTGCAGGATGCGCACCTGTTCACGGCCCGGCAACGGGCCGATCTCGACTTCGAACTCGCTGTAATGGGTGCCAAAGGTGTCGGCCCCGTTCTTCGAACGGCCGACCCACTGCACCACGGATTGCACGCCGGAGATCGAGCCGATCGCCTGTGAGACATTGCGGCCGATGCGCAGCGACTCCGCTTCCGATGTGCCGGGCACTGCCGACATGTGCAAAATGTAATGACCTTCGCGTAGCGCCGGAATGAACTGCCCGGAGAACAGCGGGAGCAACCCGATGCCCAGGGCAATGACGATACCGGTCGCGGCCATCACGCGGCCTGGAAAACGATCGACGCGGCCCAGCAAAGACCTGTATCTGGGCCTGAGCCAGCGCACGAACGGCGGATCTTCCGCTCTCAGATCGGCGCGCGCGAGCAGCAGATAACACAGCGCTGGGGTCAGGGTGACGGCCATTACCAGCGACGCGAGGATCGCGAAAATGTACGCGAGACCCAGCGGGGCGAACAGCTTGCCGGCGACACCGCCCAGGGTCAGCAGCGGCACGAACACCAGCGCAACGATGAATGTGGCGTAGACGACGGAGCTGCGCACTTCGACCGAGGCAGCCAGCACGACTTCCCAAACCGGCCGCGGCTCGGACAAGGCGCGATTCAGACGCAGACGCCGGAAGATGTTCTCGGTATCGATGATCGCGTCGTCGACGACTTCGCCAAGAGCGATTGCGAGCCCACCCATCACCATGATATTGAGCGCGACGTTGAAGTAATCGAGCACCAGCACTGCGGCGAGCAGAGACACCGGAATCGCGGTGGCGCAAATAAGGGCGGTGCGCGTGTTGAACAGGAACAGGAACAGCACGACGATCACGAGCAGCGATCCAATGGCGATATCGCGTTGCACGTTGCGCACGGCAGTTTCGATAAAGTTGGCCGGGCGAAACAGCCGCGAATGCAACGTGATGGACTCCTGTGCCAGCAGCGGTCCGAGTTCCGCGATCGCCGCCTCCAGATCCTGGGTCACGGCATGGGTGTTCGCGCCTAACTGACCTTGAACCATCATGAACACACCGGGCGTGCCATTGATCGCCGCGGCACCGATCGACGGCGCGCTGCCCTCCACGACCTGAGCGACATCGCCGATCCGGATGGCACGGCCCTCCCGGTAAACCAGAACGGCGCGCGCCACCTCGGCCACGACGCCGGGCTGCACGTCCATTTGCAGCAGGATGTGCTGGTTGGGGGTTTTGATGAACCCGGCGCCGCCCACGCCGGTCGCGCCGCGCGCAGCGAGCACGACATCGTCGAGTGCCAGGCCGAAGCGGTGCAACTTGTCCGGATCGATCTGAATCTGCCACTGGCGCACATCGCCGCCGAAGACGTTGACTTCAGCCACGCCCCGAACCGCGAGTAAACGCGGGCGGATGACCCAGTCCACGAGCGTGCGCAACTCCATCGGACTTCGCGACTCGGAGGTGACCCCGAGACCGAGCACCGTGCTGGCCGAAGATGTCAGGGGCGTTATCGCCGGCACGATGCCTTTGGGCAGTTGCGTGGCGAGCGAACCCAGGCGCTCGCTGACGACCTGGCGGCTGCGGTAAATATCGGTACCGTCCTCGAAATACACATGCAGGACGGACAAACCGGGGATGGATTGTGAGCGCAGATTCTGCAGACCGGAGATACCCGAGAGCGCGTTCTCCAGCGGCTGGGAGACCTGGGTCTCGACCAGTTCGGCTGATAAACCCGGCGCCTCGGTTTGGATAACCACCTGGCTGGGCGAGAATTCCGGGAATACATCGAGTTGTGCTCGCGACAACGTGAACAGCCCGTAAGCCACGAGCGTCACCGCGAGCGCGACGATCACCCCAGGAAAACGAATGGACTGGCGGACGACGTAAGCGATCAATTTGTGAAACTCAAGCGCGCCGGCGCAAACACCGCGGCCATCGACAACGGCTTTCCGGCGTCAATCTTCATTCTCGTTGCGGATCTGGTACTTCAATTCTTCTGAAAGCAGCAACTGCGCACCGCTCACGACAACTTCATCGCCGGCCTGGAATCCGCTGGCATTGAACCAGCCATCCTCTACTTCGGCAGCCGTCGAAACTTCGTGCCGGGCGAACCTGCCTTCTTTGTCTTTGACATACGTCCATGCTTTGCCCGCGTGCCACACCACTGCTGACGAGGGTATGGTGACGCCGCTGAGCGCCGCGCCGCCCATGCCGATTCGTGCCACCACCCGCATGCCTGTGCGAAAACCGCCGCCTTCGACCAGATAGAAGTAAGTCTCCCCCGGAAACGCCGGATCGATCTGCGGCGAATCCGCCACGAAGCGCGCCGGGCGTGCGCCGTCGCGGGAAAGCGTCGGTGCCACGCTGATGCGGCCCCGCGCGGCCGCGCGGGGCGCGTCGTGCGGCAGTACAAGCTGAATCAGAAAAGCGGTCTGTGAGAGCAAACGGCGCATGATGGTGGAGTCGGGATCGACGCTCCAGCCCGCCACGGTTTCGCCCCACGCGCCGCGCATGGCATCGCGAATGCTCAACGCTGCCTGATCGGCGGCGGCTTGTCGTGAAAGCTCGGCGCGATAGCGCCCTCGTGCGGCCTGCATGGCATGCTCCGAAACATTGCGATCGTCGCGAAACAAGGCATCCATGCGGCGATACTCCGTTTCGGCTGCAGCAAGCGTTGCACGCGCGGCCTTGGCTTCGGCCGCGGCGACCAGATAGCGGCCGCGCAGCTCCGCGAGCGGCTGCAAATTCGCCACCATGCCGTAAGCTTCGAAGGTTGCATCGCGCTTCGAAGTCTCCAGCGTGTGCAGTTCAATGCCGGCCGCAGCCTGGCTCTCGGCAGACAAATTCACCACGGCACGCCCCGCGTCGACCCCGGCGGCCGTGATGGTCTCGATACTTTCTTCGCTTTCCCGGGACAGGGCACCCATTTCATCGCGTGCGTAATAAATCAACGCCCAAGACAACAGGGCAATGACCGCGGCCATGACCGCGATGATGGTTTGCGCCGGTTGCAATTTCATGGATTCGATGCCGCTTCGCGTACCGGTGCATCCGGCAACGCCTCGAAATCGCCGAATAGCGGCCGTTGCACCGCGTCTTCGAGTTCGGCCAGCGCCTCGTATTGCGCCACCAGTGCTTCCTCGCGCAGGGATTGCGCTGCGAGCGTGTCGATGCGCGCGGCCAGGCGCTGCATGCGATCGGCAGACCCGGTATCGAACTGCCGATTGACACGGGCTTCCTGGTCGCGATGCAGCTGCAGCGGCACTTCGGCGGCAATCGCGCGTTCGCGCGCCAGACGATAGAGCCGATTGGCACGCTCCGCCATGCCGATCGCGGCAAACTGCGAGGCGGCAAAGGCCTCGGCCGCCAGTTCGCGGCGCGCCTGCGCCTCGCGGATGGCGGATTGCGCGCGCGCCGCGTGCGGCAGCGACAGTCCAACGGCGAGGGACCACAGGTTATCGCCCTGGTCCCAGGCATAGCCAGGTCCCAGAGTAAAGTCCGGATTCTGCGCCGCCACGGCAGCTTTCACGTCGGCATCGGCGGCGCCGAATTCAAGCAGCTTGCGGTGCACGTCCAGACGATTGCGCAATGCCAGGCGGCGCACTTCGGCGGGGTCCATTTCCGGCAGCGGCGATGCAGCCGCATCGAATTGCAATGTCATGGCATCGAGCGTTTCCGCGGGCAGCCCCAAGGCCGCCGCGAGCCCGCTTTGCAGCCGCTCGCGGGTCAACAAGAGTTGGTTGCGCGTCTGTTCCAGTTGCGCAAGGGCGAGTTGTTCGACTGACAGATCGCGCGCAGAAAGCAGGCCGGCTCGTACACGCCTCTCGACCAGGTCGCGCATTTCCCGGCGCGCCGCAATCTGCAGGTCCAGCAATCCAAACGCCTCGCGACTCGCGCGCAGTGCCAGATAGCGATCCCGCACTTCGCTGCGAGCCTTCCAGGCCGCACTGGCAATGTCCAGATCGGCCGCATCGGCCAGGAAGGCACCGCGTTCGGCACGCGCGGCGCGCTTGCTCTGCGCCATCAGCGGAAACTCCAGTTCCAATCCGAGCGTCCAGGGACCGCCCGCGTCGCCGAGATCGCGGCTGTGATATTCGGGCTTGACGCGCGCCGACCAGGATAACGGCTGCACGGCTGAGCGCAGTTCGGCATGAGCCACGGCAGCGCGCGACCGGGCAACGCCGATAGCGGGATTGAAATAAAGCGCGGTCAACGTCAATTCGCGCAGGCCCCACTGCGCGGGCGGCCACGCCTGTTCAGCATAGCCATTTGCCTGCACAAAGTTCTTTAGCCCATCGACGCTCAGCGAACGTGTCTGAAATGCCTCCGCACTCGCATCGGGCTCGAGCGGCCGCGGCACGTACGCCACGCTGGAACAGGCCGTGGTCACGACAAGCACCATCAGACCGGACAGCAGGTTCAGGGACCCATGCGCCATCTAAGCTCTCAGTGCAGCTTGATATGCGGCTCGGTGCGCCGTGTGATGATGCGCGCCAGCGTATCGAGAAAAACCTTGGTGAACCCATGCAGCGCAAACTCGTGCATTTTGTACAACGACAGATACATCAATTTTGCGAAAAGGCCTTCAATCATGATGCTGCCGCGCGTGATGCTGCCCATGAGACTGCCGATGGTGCTGAACTTGCCCAGGGAAATCAGCGATCCGAAATCGCGATAGACATACGGCCGCAACGCTTCACCGCGCATGTGACGCGGGAGCATTCTGGCCAGATGCGATGCCTGCTGATGCGCCGACTGTGCCCGCGGCGGCACAGGCGTTTTCTTCTCCGGCCACGGGCAGCTCGCGCAGTCGCCGAATGCGAAAACATCCGGATCGCGGGTCGTTTGCAGCGTCTGCTCGACCACCAGCTGATTGATGCGATTACTCTCCAGGCCGCCGATCTCCTTGAGGAAATCAGGTGCCTTGATGCCCGCCGCCCACACCACCAGTTCGGCGCGCACCTCCCGGCCGGTCGCGGTCTTGACGCCGGCCGCAGATACTTCGGTGACGCGCTCGCCGGCGAGGACTTCGACGCCCAGCTTTTGCAAAAGCTGCAGAACTGCGGTGGACAGGCGCTCGGAAAGCGCCGGCAGGATCTTCGGCGCCGCCTCCACAATCGTGATCTTGATGTCTCGCTCGGGCTTGATGCGATCCAGACCGAATACCAGGAATTCACGGATGGTGTTGTGCAGTTCTGCGGCGAGCTCGACGCCAGTGGCCCCCGCGCCGATGATGGCAATGTGGAGCTGGCCTGCATCGAGCGGGCCTTGCTGCGCGTTCGCGCGCAGACAGGCATTGAGCAGCCGGGAATGAAACAAGGCGGCCTGCTGGGGATTGTCGAGCGCGATAGCGTGTTCGGCCGCACCCGGCGTGCCGAAGTCGTTGGTCGTGCTTCCCACGGCAAGCACCAGCGTGTCGTAGCGTATCGCGCGTGCTGGCAGGACTTCCCGGCCGGTATCGTCGTAGGTGGGCGCCAGATGAATTTCTTTTTTTGCGCGATCCAGACCGTCCATGCGGCCCAGATGAAACTGGAAATGGTGCCAGCGCGCCTGATACAGGTAATCGAGCTCGTGGTCGTTCAGGTCCATGCTGCCGGCAGCGACCTGATGCAATAGCGGCTTCCACAAATGCGTGCGCGATCGATCGACCAGGGTGATCAGCGCTTTCTTGCGCCTTCCCAGTCTCGCACCGAGCCGGGTGACCAGTTCTAGTCCACCGGCACCGCCGCCGACGACGACGATCCGGTGCAGGTCGCGGTTTGATTGTTGTTCGCTTGCCATCGGAATGGACGGCCAATGCGGCCGGAAATCTCAAGAAAGACCCGCTCAAGCCCGGAGTGTAGCGTGTTGCCGGAAACACTGCCGGCGCAAAAAAGCCTGCTGCGAGAGCAGGCTTTCCCGGGATTACCGGCCGCAGACGTCGCGCGCCTGGGGCGCTTGCTCAGGCGGCTGCGATGCGCTCGGCCGGCTGGCGCAGCGTGATAGCCCCGCGGAGTGCCGCGCGGTTGACGGCCGACAGCACGGCGCGCAAGGTGGCCGTGACAATGTTGCCGTGCATGCCGGCGCCATACAGCGTCTGGTCACGGCCAATGCGAATCTGCACGTAAGCCACTGCCGTAGCATCCTCGCCGCCCCCCACCGCGTGCTCGTGATAGTTCATGACGTGCACGTCGATCCCGCAACCTTCGCATAAAGCGCGCACGAAAGCCTCGACAGGCCCATTGCCCTTGCCGGCGATGGTAATCTCGCGCCCGTTGCACTTCAGCCGCGCCGTCACGTGTTCGACCTCACCGTGGCCGGCTTCATGTGTGATGCGATGCTCGATGTAGGAAAGAGGCAGTTCGCTCAGCAGATATTCGCGATCGAAGGCTGCCTTGATTGCGATGGATGACAGTTCCTTGCCGCTCGCATCCGTGATGGCCTGGATGACCTGGCTGAACTCGATCTGCAACAGACGCGGGAGCGATAGACCGAAGTCGCGTTCGAGCAGGTAGGCAATGCCGCCTTTGCCCGACTGGCTATTGACCCGGATCACCGCGTCGTAGGCACGGCCAAGGTCCGCCGGATCGATGGGCAGATAAGGAACGTCCCACAAGTCCGCAGGCCGCCGGGCAGCCAAACCCTTCTTGATCGCGTCCTGGTGCGAACCGGAAAAAGCCGTGAATACCAGTTCGCCGCCATACGGATGGCGTGGATGAACCGGCAACTGATTGCAATGCTCGACGGTGCGAATCACGGCATTGATGTCGGAGAAATCGAGACCTGGATCGACACCTTGGGTATAAAGGTTCAGCGCGAGCGTGACGAGATCGACGTTACCGGTGCGCTCGCCGTTGCCGAAAAGACACCCTTCGATGCGATCCGCGCCGGCCATGACCGCAAGCTCGGCGGCGGCAACCGCGCAGCCCCGGTCATTGTGCGGATGTACCGATAAAACGATGCTGTCGCGCCTGGCAATGTGGCGGCCGAACCACTCGATCTGATCGGCGTAGACATTGGGAGTGGCCATCTCGACGGTCGCGGGCAGATTCAGAATGACCGGCCGTTGCGGTGTCGGCTGCCACACGGCATTGACCGCATCGCAGATCTCGACCGCGAAATCCAGCTCGGTCCCTGTAAAGCTCTCGGGCGAATACTGCAAAACCCAGTCCGTCTCCGGTTGCGCGCGCGCACACTCATGGACCACCCGCGCGCCCTGTACGGCAATGTCGACGATGCCTGCCCTGTCGAGGCCGAAGACCACGCGACGCTGCACCGTGGAGGTCGAGTTGTACAGGTGCATGATGGCGCGCCTGGCGCCGCGCAACGATTCGAACGTGCGGCGGATCAGCGGTTCGCGCGCCTGGGTCAGCACCTGCACGGTGACGTCATCGGGAATAAGGTCTTCTTCGATGAGCTTGCGCACGAAATCGAAATCCGTTTGCGAGGCCGCCGGGAAACCGATTTCGATTTCCTTGAATCCCGTCTTCAGCAGCAGCATGAACATGCGCAGCTTGCGCTCCGCGTCCATGGGTTCGATCAGCGCCTGGTTACCATCGCGCAGATCGACACTGCACCACACAGGCGGGCGGGTGATTACGCGGTTTGGCCAGGTGCGATCGGGCAATGCGACCGGGGCGAACGGACGGTACTTCTGTGACGGGCTGTTGATCATGTCGATACTCGCAATAAAGGGACTGCCAGATCCGCCACGGGATCTGGCGGGCTTGGGTACTGCGAATGTGGGATTAGTTTATGTGCGCGCGGGGCGCAGCAGCAGGCCGGCCAGCAGAAGACTGGCGGGAAAAACAGCGATTTGGCCATGCCGCAAAGAGTACATGCTGGTGACTATAAGCAGATTTCGGAGGCTTCGCAACCCCTCAGGAGCCCGCGGGCGGCTGGCGCCGTTTGCCCCGGACCCGCTCCAAAGCCCACATGACATACCCCGAAGCGGCATAAATCGCGAATACGCCAAACAGGAGCTCGGGCAGATTATTGGCGATCAGCATCAGGGCCACGACCCCGAGGGCGATCATCACGACCACGCGAAACGGCACGCTCCTGCGCAAATTGATGTCCTTGCCGCTATAAAAGCGCACGCTGCTGACCATCGTGATGCCGGCAAAAAGCGTCAGCGCCCAGGCCAGAAGCGGGACATCGGCGCGGGCAACGTCATAGGATTCCATGGCCCAAACCAATCCGGCGATGAGACCGGCAGCGGCAGGACTGGGCAGCCCCTGGAAATATCGCTTGTCGACCACGTCGATGTTGGTATTGAACCGGGCCAGCCGCAGCGCCGCGCAAGCGCAATAAATGAAGGCTGCAAACCAGCCCAGCTGGTTCATGCCCTTCAGCGACCATTCATAGATCACCAGTGCGGGAGCCGCCCCGAACGAGACCATGTCGGAGAGGCTGTCGTACTCGGCGCCGAACTCGCTCTGGGTGCGCGTCAGGCGCGCCACCCGGCCATCGAGGCCGTCCAGCACCATGGCTGCAAAGATGCCTTTCGCGGCAAGTTCGAACTGCAGGTTCATGGCCTGCACGATGGCATAAAACCCTGCGAACAAGGCGCAGGTGGTGATGGCATTGGGCAGCCAGTAAATCCCGCGCCGTCGCATGCCGCTTCGACTGAGCCACCGGCCTTTGGGTGCGGGATGGTTCATGGCTGCCTTACGCGTTGGTGGGTATGCGCGCCAGAATCGTCTGACCGGCGAAGACTTTATCGCCGACCGCGGCGTCGGGTCGGGCGCTTAGCGGCAAATAAACATCCACCCGGGAGCCAAAGCGAATGAACCCGAATCGCTGGCCGCGCTGGAGCCGGTCCTGGGGCTGCACATAACACAGGATGCGACGCGCGATCAGGCCGGCGACCTGCACGCACGTGACATCGGCACCCTGTTCGGTATGAATCCATAGCGCGTTGCGCTCGTTCTCGAGCGACGCCTTGTCGAGGGCCGCATTCAGGAACTTGCCGCCGTAATACCAGCCTTTCTTGACGACGCCGTCCACCGGGCTGCGATTGGAATGTACATTGAATACATTCATGAAAACGCTGATTTTCAACGCATCCCTGTCCAGATACGGATCGCGCGCCTTTTCCACGGCCACCACGCGTCCGTCGGCCGGGGAGATGACTGCGTCTGCGTCGGACGGGGCCGCACGCGGGGGATCGCGAAAAAACTGCAGGATGAAAAGCGTGATGAGCCAAAACGGCACTGACCACCAGCCCCAGCCGGCCGCGACGAAAACGGAAATGACAACCGCCGCGGCCAGAAACGGCCACCCTTCCTTGGCAATGATCGGGTGCGGATAGTCAGTCATGCAAAGCAAGTACCGCGTGGAAAAACCGGGCCGGACATGGATGAACCCTCCTGCAGTGGAGTGCTTTGCATGCGACTAGTTCTTGGACTTGTCCACCAGCCGATTGGCCTTGATCCACGGCATCATCTCACGCAGCTTGGCGCCAACCACTTCGATCTCGTGCTCGCGACCGATGCGGCGCATGGCACCGAGTTTGGTCGCCCCGGTCTTGTTTTCCAGCAGGAATTCCTGGGCATACTGCCCGGTCTGGATCTCCTTGAGAATCCGGCGCATTTCCTGACGGGTTTCGTCGGTGATGATGCGTGATCCGCGCGTGAAGTCGCCGTATTCCGCGTTGTTCGAAATCGAATAGCGCATGTTGGCAATACCACCTTCGTAAATCAGGTCCACGATCAACTTCAATTCATGCAGACATTCGAAATACGCCATCTCGGGCGCGTAGCCGGCTTCCACCAGAGTCTCGAATCCGGCCTGGATCAGCGCAGTGGTACCGCCGCACAACACGACTTGCTCGCCAAACAGATCGGTCTCGGTTTCTTCACGGAAGTTGGTTTCGATGATGCCGGCCTTGCCGCCGCCGATCGCTGCCGCATACGACAATGCCAGGTCGCGAGCCTTCTTGGAAACATCCTGGTGAATGGCAATCAACATGGGTACGCCGCCGCCCTGGGCGTAAGTGGAACGTACCGTGTGTCCGGGAGCCTTGGGCGCCACCATGACGACATCGAGATCCGCGCGCGGAGTGACCTGGCCGAAGTGAATGTTGAAGCCATGCGCGAACGCAAGCGCCGCCCCCTTTTTGAGACTGTCTTCGATTTCCCGGTAAACATCGCCGATATGCTCATCGGGCAACAGGATCATCACGAAATCGGCATTCTTCACGGCATCGGCCAGTTCCTTGACTTCAAGCCCTGCTTTTTTGGCCTTGTCCCAGGAAGCACCTCCCTTGCGCAGCCCCACCGTGACCTTGACGCCGGAATCCTTGAGATTGAGCGAATGGGCGTGACCCTGAGAGCCGTAGCCGAGGATCGTGACTTTCTTGCTCTTGATCAGACGCAGGTCGGCGTCCTTGTCGTAGAAAACTTTCATGGTTGCCTCTTGATTGTTTGGAAGAGAGTGAGGGCCGTGCAGGTTGCCGCGCGACGCACGCCGCGCTGTTTATGCCGCCGTCACGAGACTTTGAGAATGCGCTCGCCCCGGCCGATACCCGAAGCACCCGTGCGCACTGTTTCCAGGACAGCGCCCTGTTCGAGCGCTTCCAGGAAAGCATCGAGCTTCGATCCGGTGCCGGTAAGCTCGATGGTATATGCCTTGTCGGTCACGTCGAGAATGCGACCGCGAAAAATATCTGCCATGCGCTTCATTTCCTCGCGGTCCTTGCCCGAGGCGCGCACCTTGACGAGCATGAGCTCGCGCTCAATGTGATCACCACCCGACAGGTCGACGACCTTGACGACGTCGACCAGCTTGTTGAGTTGCTTGGTGATCTGCTCGATGACATCGTCGGACCCGGTGGTCACGACGGTCATGCGCGATAGCGACGGATCTTCGGTGGGTGCTACGGTCAACGATTCGATGTTATAGCCGCGCGCCGAGAACAGGCCGGCGACGCGCGACAGCGCGCCCGGCTCGTTCTCCATGAGTAGGGAGATGATGTGACGCATGGGCCGGTTACACCAGGATCATTTCCGAAAGGCCTTTGCCGCCAGGCACCATCGGAAACACGTTTTCGGTCTGATCGGTGATGAAATCCATGAACACGAGGTCGTCCTTGCGGCTGAACGCCTCCTTCAGCGCGGGCTCGACGTCTTCGGGTTTGTCAATGCGCATGCCGATGTGCCCGTAGGATTCGGCAAGTTTGACGAAGTCAGGCAGTGCATCCATATACGACTCGGCATAACGGTTGCCGTGGAAGAATTCCTGCCATTGCCGGACCATGCCCATATAGCGGTTATTCAGGTTCACGATCTTGACCGGGAGGCGATACTGTTTTGCCGTGGACAATTCCTGAATGCACATCTGGATGCTGGCCTCGCCGGTCACGCACGCCACGGTGGCCTGGGGATGCGCAAGCTGCACGCCCAGCGCGTAGGGCAAACCCACACCCATGGTTCCCAGACCGCCGGAGTTGATCCAGCGCCGCGGCTTGTCGAACTTGTAGAATTGCGCCGCCCACATCTGGTGCTGCCCCACGTCGGACGTGACATAGGTGTCGAGATCCCGCGTCAATTCGTAGAGCTTTGCGACTACCGACTGCGGTTTGATGATTTTCGATTGGTGATCGTATTTCAGACAATCGCGTGCCTGCCAGACGCCGATCTGGTCCCACCACGCCTTGACTGCCTCGGGATCTGGTCTTTCTTTGGCCGCCGTGAGCTGGCGGTTCATTTCCTGCAAAACCTCCCTCACATCGCCGACGATGGGTACGTCCACCCGCACACGCTTGGAAATCGACGATGGATCGATATCGACATGGATGATCCGGCGGGTTTCCTGGAAGAAGTGTTTCGGGTTGCCGATGACGCGGTCATCGAACCGCGCGCCGATGGCAAGCAGCACGTCGCAGTTCTGCATGGCCATGTTGGCTTCATACGTGCCGTGCATCCCGAGCATGCCGACGAACTGGGGGTCGGTGGCCGGATAGCCGCCGAGCCCCATCAACGTGTTGGTGCACGGAAAGCCCAGCGTACGGACCAGCTGGATGAGCTCGGCCGACGCATTGCCGAGCACCACGCCGCCACCGGTGTAGACCATCGGCCGCTTGGCTTCGAGCAGCAGCTGCAGAGCTTTCTTGATCTGGCCGCTGTGGCCCTTGACGACCGGATTGTAGGAACGCATGGAGATCGACTGCGGATAAAAGAAATTCGTCTTCGCCGTCTGCACGTCTTTTGGAATATCGACCAGCACCGGGCCCGGCCGTCCGGTCGCGGCAAGGTAAAACGCCTTCTTCATGACGACCGCGAGGTCCTTGATGTCCTTGACCAGGAAATTGTGTTTCACGCACGGACGCGTAACGCCCACGGCATCGACTTCCTGAAAAGCGTCCTGACCAATGGCATGCGTGGGCACCTGGCCGCTGATGATGACCATTGGAATGGAATCCATGTAGGCCGTCGCAATTCCGGTGACCGCGTTGGTCACGCCCGGTCCGGAGGTTACCAGCACCACACCCACTTTCTCCGTGGAACGCGCATAGGCGTCGGCCGCGTGCACCGCGGCCTGCTCATGGCGTACCAGAATGTGCTTGACCTTATCCTGCTTGAAAATCTCGTCGTAAAGGGGCAGGACAGCGCCGCCCGGATAGCCGAACATGATTTCGACGCCTTCTTCGTGAAGGCACCGCATCGTGATCTCCGCTCCGGACAACTCGGTGGTAACGCCGGCAGTCAGTTCCATGAAAACACCCGGGAAGAACGCTAAGTTTGAGAATTTGCTGCGAAAACTTCGCAAGATACCGGCATCGTCATGGGCGGTCAAGGAAAGGCCCGCGGTGCGGCTATCCTTTCCAATCTTGGCTTACTGACGAGCGCGGATCCAGCGTTTCCAGGCGTCGAACAGTCTGCCTTCGCGCGCCGCAATGGCCGAACGCTTCCACAGCGTGTCGGACCAGAAATCGTCCTGATGCAAGGTGCACATGAAGCCGCCGGCTTCTTCGAGGATCAACGACCCGGCGGCGTAATCCCAGAGCTTTTGCCCGCCGTGCAAATAGACATCGAAACGGCCCGCCGCCACGTAACACCACTCCAGGGTGCTGGCGCCGAAATTGCGCTGCGAGGCATACGGTGGCTGGGCCACGAGTTCACTCGCCAATCCGGGAGGAAGTCGTTTGAAATCAACCTGCGCCATGGCATTGCGCAGATGCGGCACGTGCTCCTTGATCGGCAGTCGTTCGCCGTTCAGAAAAGCCCCGGCGCCCTGCTCCGCATAAAACACTTCGTCGGCGATCGGATCATAGACGACCCCCAATACAGTGCGTCCGCGGATCATCAGCGCCACCGAGACCGCGAAATAGGGCAGCCCGTTGACGAAATTGGACGTCCCATCGATGGGATCCACACACCATAACCCTTCTGCTCCGGCCAGCCAGTACTCGGCTTGCTGCTCGGGAGTCATTTCCTCGGCCACGATGGGGCCCGCATAGATCGTCGGCAGAACGCGTGTCAAAGCTTCCTGTGCCGCCAGATCGGCTGCGGTAAACAGGCTACCGTCGGATTTCCGCTGCTGCGCGACTTTCAGGTAGCGCGGCATCACCTCGCGCGCCGCAACGTCGCGTACGCAGGCGATGACCTCGTCGAGCATGCCGGGGACCGGCCGCGCTAGCGCTTCCATTTGATCGAGCATCCGATACTCGCGATCTGCTCCGCCGGCCCGCGGCCAGTGTCGGCAATCATTTTCATGGCCTCGAAAAGATCGCGCCTGGCGTTGGCGACCGGAGAGGTTCGCGAGGCATCCAGACGTCCGCGATACTGCAGTTCGAGAGCGCGATTGAATCCGAAAAAATCCGGGGTACAAACTGCCCCATAAGCTCGCGCGACGTCCTGGGTTTCGTCGAACAGGTAAGGGAAGGGAAATTTCAGCTCGCCCGCCACCCGTTGCATGTTCTCGAAGGAATCCTCCGGATAGTCGGCCGGATCGTTGGCGCTGATCGCCACGGCGCCGATACCCAGGCCGGCCAACTCCCGGCAATCGCGCATCAGGCGCTCGCGGATGGCCTTGACGTAGGGACAGTGATTACAGATAAACATCACCAGCAAACCCTTGCTGCCGCGTACTTGTTGCAGCGAATAGCGCTGGCCGTCGGTTGCCGGGAGCTCGAACTCCGGGGCTTTCCAGCCAAAATCGCAGCCAGGTGCTTGTGCGCCCATGCCATTCAGTCCGGCGCCACTGGCGCTCGGGCGGCGTTTTGGGAAAGGCTGAGACAGACCCGATTGTGCATGGCAAAATCTTAACATGGATAAAGACTTAGATAAAAAACTCACCCCCAAATCCGGCGCCCGCTTTCATTACCAAGGGCGGCTTGGCAACGGCTCGGAAGTTCGCTTGCAAGCCGACGCGGCACATCATGCGATTCGCGTGCTGCGCCTGGCGATCGGCGATCCGGTGGTCCTGTTCGACGGGCGTGGCGGGGAGTTCGAGGCACGCATTACACGCATCGATCGCAGCGACGTTTCGGTCAAGACCGGCGCGCATCGGCACACCGAGCGTGAGAGCGGTTTGCATGTCGTGCTGGTGCAAGGCCTTTCGAGTGGCGACCGCATGGACATTACCCTGCAGAAAGCCGTCGAGCTTGGCGTGGCGGCCGTACAACCGGTTGCCACCGAGCGCAGTGTCGTGAAACTCAGGGACGAGCGCGCACAGCGCCGTCGCGAACATTGGCAGAACCTCGTCGTATCGGCTTGTGAGCAATGCGGGCGCAATCGCGTGCCGGTGGTGTTCCCGGTGCTGGACTATGCCAACTGGCTGGCGCAACTGAGCGCGACCACGCCCGACGGGGAAACGCGCTTGCTGCTCTCGCCGGCTGCGGACCAGGCGCTCAAGGCGCTGCAGCCCGCGCAGCGCATCATGCTCCTGATCGGACCCGAAGGCGGCCTGTCTCCCGCGGAAATGCAGCTTGCGCAATCCCGCGGCTTCCGCGCGGCACGACTCGGCCCGCGTGTGCTGCGCACCGAAACGGCTGCGCTCGCCGCGCTGGCTGCAATCCAGACACTCTGGGGCGATTTCTAGAAAGTCGCTGCTATACTTCTGCGTGTTTCCTGACCATCGGCCAACCCATCAGCATGCAAATCAAAAATACGACTTTCATTGTCACAGGCGGAAGCTCGGGGCTCGGTGCGGCGACCATCGAAATGCTCATCGGCGCCGGCGGCAACGCCATCATCGCGGATGTCAACAAGGCGCAGGGCGAGGCGCTTGCGAGCAAGCTAGGCAAGCAGGCGCGTTATGTCGATTGCGACGTCACGCGCGAGGATCACGGCAAGGCGACGGTGGCCGCTGCGCTCGAGGAATTCGGCGGCCTGCACGGATTGATCAATTGTGCGGGCATTGCGGTCGGCGAAAAAACCGTTGGCAAGGACGGGCCGCACTCGCTGGAAAAATTCGCGCGGGTCATCAACATCAACCTGATCGGCAGCTTCAACATGATCCGCCTGGCCGCCGATGCCATGGCGAAGCAGCAGCCAAACGCCGGCGGTGAACGCGGCGTGATCGTCAATACCGCGTCTGTCGCGGCCTTCGACGGGCAGATCGGCCAGGCCGCCTATTCCGCCTCCAAGGGCGGCGTCGTCGGCATGACGCTGCCGATTGCGCGCGATTTGTCGCGCAGCGGGATCCGTGTCATGACAATCGCGCCCGGCATTTTCGAAACCCCGATGCTGCTGGGCATGCCCAAGGACGTGCAGGATGCGCTCGGCAAGATGGTGCCGTTCCCTTCACGTCTCGGCCGCCCCGCCGAGTACGCGCAGCTCGTCAGACACATTGTGGAGAACGAAATGCTCAATGGTGAAGTCATCCGCCTCGACGGCGCCATCCGCATGCAGCCGAAGTAGCTGCGTTGACCGAATCCATGCAAGCCGCACAGCAGGCCCACTTCGTCCGCTGGTTCCGCGCCGCCGCGCCCTATATCCATGCGTTCGGCGGGCGCACGTTCGTCATCGCCTTCGGCGGAGAAGTCGTCGCGGACGGTTCCTTTGTCGCGCTCACGCATGACCTGAACCTGCTGGCGAGTCTGGGCGTGCGCCTGGTATTGGTGCACGGCGCGCGCCCCCAGATCGAAGCGCAGTTGAAAGCTGCGGGGCGCAAGCCGCAATACGTCAACGGCATCCGCGTGACTGACGAGGAGGCGCTCGCCGCCGTGAAACAGGCGAGCGGCCAGGTACGCGTCGAGATCGAGGCGCTTCTGTCCATGGGGTTGGCAAATTCACCCATGGCGAATGCCGACATTCGTGTGGCGTCGGGGAATTTCGTGACCGCACGGCCGCGCGGCGTAGTTGACGGAATCGATATGTGTTACACCGGCGAAGTCCGCAAGGTCGACGCCGATGCCATCAACACCCGGCTCGACGACGGCGAACTCGTACTGCTCTCGCCGCTGGGCTATTCCCCAACCGGCGAGATCTTCAACGTCACGCTTGAAGACGTTGCATCGCAGACGGCCATAGCACTCAACGCGGAGAAGCTTGTTTTTCTGATGAACGAGCCGGGACTGAAGTCCAAAGGCGCGCGCTTGCTGCGCGAGCTGACCGTGTCCGAGGCGGAAAAATTGTTGCGCAAGGAACAAACCCTGTCGGACGACGCCAAGCTTTACCTGCCCCACGTCATCAAGGCGTGCAAGGGAGGCGCGGCGCGCGTTCACCTGATCAGCCGTCACGCCGATGGCGCCTTGTTGCTGGAGTTGTTCACCCATGAGGGCGTGGGCAGCATGATTACGCGCGACCCGCTCGAACAGTTGCGTGACGCGACCATCGAAGACGTCGGCGGCATCTTGCGGCTCATCGAGCCGCTCGAGGCCGACGGCACGCTGGTCAAACGCTCGCGCGAGCTGCTGGAAATGGAGATATCGCGCTTCGGGGTGCTCGAACACGACAAGGTCATAGTCGGCTGTGCGGCGCTGTATCCGTTTGCGAATGAGCGCTCGGCCGAACTCGCATGCGTGGCGGTGCATCCGGACTATCGCGACTTTGGCGCCGGCGAACAGCTGCTTAAATGGATCGAGGAGAAAGCAAGGAAGCAGCGCGTCAAACGCCTGTTTGTGCTCACCACGCGCGCCGCGCACTGGTTCATCGAGCATGGCTTTGCCGAGGCCGATGTCAGCCATCTGCCGAAACAGAAGCAGGCGCTCTACAACTACCAGCGCCGCTCCAAGGTCCTGATCAAGTCCATCTAGCGCTGTCCAGGCCCGAGGAATGCGCGTGCGCGCCCCGCAATGATTGCGGGTCTATAATCGGCATTGAATTCCCGAGATTGCGCCTTGTCATAGATGCGACACGCACGGGCGCTGATGAACAATCAAATTTGCGAATACAAAAAATGTCCAGAACAGTCAAATGCGTCAAGCTCGGCCGTGACGCCGAGGGCCTGGATTTCCCGCCTTTCCCCGGTGAACTGGGCAAGCGCTTGTTCGAGAACGTTTCCAAGGAAGCCTGGAAGGGCTGGCTTGAACACCAGAAGATGCTGGTGAACGAGAACCGGTTGAGCCTGGCGGATCCCAAGGCACGAAAGTACCTGCTTGAGCAGACCGAGAAATATTTCTTCGGCGAAGGTGCCGATGCCGCTTCGGGCTACGTTGCGCCCCCCGGCAGTTAACTAGCGGGCGCTTGCACGTGGCGGAAGACGTGCCGCGCCTTGGCGCGCCCATGTGAACCAGGAGCAAAACATCAGCAAAGCGGGACATAAAGCCGAGACTACCGCGCACAACGCGGCGCCCGCGCCGGAAAAAGCGGCCAGGAAACGCGCGGCGCTCATTGCCGACAAGTCGCGCAAAGTCAAACGTTCCAACCCCCGCCTTTATCTCAACCGCGAACTGGCGCAACTTGAGTTCTGCCGCCGCGTGCTGGCCCAGGCCGAGGATGGCGAAGTGCCGCTGCTCGAACGATTGCGCTTCCTGTGCATCGTCAGCAACAACCTCGACGAGTTCTTCGAGATTCGCGTCGCCGGGCTCAAGGCGCAACTCGAACTGGGCCTGGATTTCACCGGGCCCGACGGCACGTCGCCGGCGCAGGTATTCCATGAAGTCTCGCAACGAGCCCATGAACTGGTCGCACGCCAGTACCAGCTGTGGAATGACGAGGTGGTGCCGCAACTCGCGCGCGAACGCATTCGCTTTCTGCGCCGGCACGAATGGGATGAGGCGCAGAGGGCCTGGATCAAATCGTTCTTTCTCAAAGAGATCATGCCGGTAATGACCCCGATGGGGCTCGACCTGGCGCATCCGTTCCCGCGCATTCTCAACAAGAGCCTGAACTTCGCAGTGCAACTGTCAGGCAAGGACGCGTTCGGCCGCAGTTCGGGTTTCGCGCTGGTCCAGGCGCCGCGTGTGCTGCCGCGCGTGATCATGCTGCCTCGCGAAGTTGCCGGCACGGATCACGGATTCGTTTTCCTGTCATCGATCATCCACGCCCATGTGGACGAATTGTTCTCCGGCATGGACGTTCAGGGCTGCTACCAGTTTCGCGTGACGCGCAACAGCGATCTGTTCGTGGATGAAGAAGAGGTCAAGAACCTGCGGCTGGCGCTGCAAGGAGAATTGCCGCAGCGCCACTTCGGCGATGCCGTGAGACTCGAGGTCGCCGACTTGTGCTCGCCTGAGATTTCCGAGTTCCTGCTGCAGCAATTCAACCTCACCGCCGTCGATCTGTACCAGGTGAATGGTCCGGTCAATCTGGTGCGTCTGATGCAGGTGCCCGACTGGGTGGACCGTCCGGACCTGAAGTTCCGCGCCTTTACGCCAAGCTTCCCCGTGGCACTGACCCGGGTCCCCGACATCTTCGCCGCCATCCGCGGTGGCGATATCCTGCTGCACCACCCGTATCAATCCTTCAAGCCGGTCGTCAGCTTCATCCAGCAGGCCGCCATCGATCCCGAAGTCGTCGCCATCAAGCAGACGGTCTATCGCACCGGCGCCAACTCCGAACTCATGCAGGCTTTGCTCGAAGCCGCGCGCAACGCAAAGGAAGTCACGGTGGTCGTGGAACTCATGGCCCGATTTGACGAAGAAGCGAACATCAACTGGGCATCGAAGCTCGAGGAAACCGGCGCGCATGTGATCTATGGCGTGGTGGGACACAAAACGCACGCCAAGATGGCGATGGTGTTGCGCCGCGAAAGCGAAGGCCTGCGTCGTTACGTGCATCTGGGCACGGGAAACTATCACGCCCGTACGGCGATGTCGTATACCGATTTTGGACTTTTCACCTGCAATCAGCAGATCGGCGCGGACGTCAACGAGGTCTTCATGCAACTGACCGGTCTGGGCAAAGCCGGTGTTTTGCACTACCTGTGGCAATCCCCGTTCACGCTGCACCCGCAGATCATGGCGGCCATTCGCCTTGAGGGGGAGCACGCCAAGGCTGGCAAGGAAGCCGGCATTATCGCCAAGATGAACGCCTTGCTTGAGCCCGATATCATCGCCGCGCTGTACGAAGCATCACTAGGCGGCGCGCAGATCGATCTCATCGTGCGCGGCGTGTGCGCGTTGAGGCCGGGAATTCCCGGTCTGTCGGACAACATCCGGGTGCGTTCAATCATCGGCCGTTTTCTCGAGCACCACCGCGTGTTCTATTTCAAGAGCACGGGGACCGTGTTGTTGTCCAGCGCCGACTGGATGGATCGCAATTTCTTTCGCCGCGTCGAGGTGTGTTTTCCAGTGCTCGATGAAAAGCTGAAAAAACGCGTCATCGACGAATCCCTGATGATGTATCTGGCCGATAGCGGGGAAGCTTGGGAAATGGACGGCGACGGGCACTACAAGCGCAAGAAATCCGCACACGACAAACGGGCTGCGGCGCAGGCGGCACTGCTCGACAAGCTGTGTTCGGGTCCTGCGCCCGCCTGAAACCTCAGGCGACCGCGCGGCAGCGAAGCGAGCCGGGAGAATACTGCATGGACTTGATTTTGTGGCGTCACGCCGACGCCGAACCCGGGTCGCCCGACATCGCGCGCAGACTGACGCCGAAGGGCGTCAAGCAGGCGCAGGATGTCGCACGCTGGCTGCAATCACGATTAACGCAAACGCCGCGCATTCTGGTGAGTCCGGCGCAGCGCACGCTGCAAACCGCAGGCGCTCTGAGCGAGGCCTACGAGATCATGCCGGAACTGGCGCCGGGTGCCTCAGCCGCAAGCATCCTCGCCGCTGCAGGTTGGCCACATGGCAGACAAACCATACTGGTCGGCCACCAACCTTCGCTTGGCGAAGTTGCGTCGCTTCTGATTGCCGGCGTGCCTCTGCCGTGGAGCATCAAGAAAGGAGCCGTGTGGTGGATCTCCCAGCGTACCCGCGACGGGGAACAACAAATCGTGTTGCGAGCGGTGGTAGCACCTGAATTCACCTGAGGCGCGTCCTGGCTCGCAGGCGTTGCGACCCGGTCCGGCTTCAGCTTCTTTCGAGGATTCCTGTTAATCGGCGGGCGTCGCTTCGAGCGCGGTTTCCACTTCCGCCAGTTGCGGAATCACCATTTCCACCCCGAGCGTCTTCCACCCCTTGATTTCATCGCGCAACTCCGCCGCGGTAAGCGGGTTTGCCGTCAGCCATTTGGCATCCAGATCGATGGTGAACGCGGATTTCCGGCGGGTAGCGCGAATCGCGGGAAGCCGGACATCGGAGCGGCTGCGATGCAGCAGCGCGGCGAGCCGCAGCGCGACCAGCAACGACCAGTCGTAGTCCGTCTTGACCAGCCCCCGCAGCTTACCGAGCGAACCGCGATGCGCCAGCACGAGCATTGAGAGCTGGCCCTGCTCCATGCGCGAGAATCCCGGCATGTCGGCGTGCGCGACGATATAGGAAGAATGCTTGTGGAAACCGCTGTGCGCGACCGTCAGCCCGATCTCCTGCAGACGCACCGCCCACGACAACATTTGCAGGGGATACTGGTGGTCGTCCTTGCTGCCTTCGGCGAGCTGCTCGTAGAGTTTGAGCGCGAGGCGCTCGACCCGATGCGCCTGGCGGGCGTCCACGTGGTAGCGCTTCATGAACTGGCGAACCGTCAATTCGCGCATGTCGCGCCGATGTGCGCGGCCAATCATGTCCCACAGGATGCCCTGACGCATGGCGCCGGTTGCCAGCGCCATGTGCTCGATGTCGAGTTCCGCAAAAACGGCATTGAGGATGGCAAAACCGCCGGGCAACACGGCCACCCGGTCTTCCTTCAATCCGGCCAGCCCGAGCCGGCTGGCGTCGCCCGACTTCACCAGTGCCTGGCGCAGGCGTTCGAGGCCCTCGCGCGTAATGCCTGAACTGCTCCAGCCGTTGACCTCGATGATATCGGCGATCGCGCGGGCCGTACCGGAGGACCCCACCGCTTCATCCCAGTGCTTGCGCGAGAACTGTTTCTTGATGGTTTCGAGCTGGATGCGCGCGGCCGTCTCGGCCTCTTTCATGCCGGACTTGCTGATCTTGCCGCCGCCAAAGTAGCGCAGGCTGTAACTCACGCAGCCCATGTAGAGACTTTCCAGCCGGTGGGGCTGGTTGCCGGCGCCGACGATGAACTCGGTCGACCCACCGCCGATGTCCACCACCAGACGCGTGTGCGGGCTGGGCGGCAGGCTGTGCGCCACGCCCAGATAGATCAGCCGCGCTTCCTCGCGCCCGGCGACGATTTCAATCGGAAAGCCGAGCGCAGATTCGAATTGCGGCAAAAATTCGGCGGCATTCTTGGCAACGCGCAGCGTGTTGGTGCCGACAGCGCGTACCGAGCCGGCGGGCAAACCGCGCAGCCGCTCGCCAAACCGGCCCAGGCATTCGATGGCGCGCGCCTGTGCGGCGGCGTCGAGAAATTTCTCCGCAGTCAGTCCCGCCGCCAGCCGCACCGGTTCGCGCAACGAATCGAGCGGATAGACCTGATCGTCGACTACGCGACCGATCTGCAGCCGAAACGAATTGGAACCCAGATCGACTGCGGCAATAGTGGAGGCAGTTTCCATTGGGGTCATTCTGCCTCAAATTCGCGTACGCCTGACGGCGTCGCGCGGCTCTCAAGCAATGACCTGAGGACGACAAGAAACGCTGCGCGGAACCCGGAATTCCCGGCGCTTAGCCCATTACTTCGCGCTCGATCTCCTCAAGCGTGACGTGGCGCACGTCTTTGCCCTTGACCATGTAGATGACGTACTCGGAGATGTTCTTGGCGTGGTCGCCGATGCGCTCGATCGCCTTGGCGATGAACAGGATCTCGATCGAAACCGAAATGGTGCGCGGATCCTCCATCATGAAGGTGATCAACTGGCGCAGCACGCCGCGGAATTCCTCGTCCACATGCTGGTCGCGCCGAACCACTTCCGCGGACGCCGCCAGATCGAGGCGCGCAAACGCGTCCAGGGATTGGCGCAACATCTCCAGCGCGATGGTCGACATGCGGCGGATTTCCACCGTGCGCGGCTGCTGCAAGCGGTCGGTTGCGTAGATCAGCTTGGCCATGCGTGCGATTTTGGCGGCTTCATCGCCAATGCGCTCCAGATCGGTAATGGTCTTCACCACCGTCATCAGCATGCGCAGGTCGCCTGCAGCCGGCTGGCGCCGGGCAATGATGGTGCTGCAGTCCTCGTCGATGCCGACTTCCTGCGCGTTGACCAGGTGATCGTTGGTTTCGACCTTGGTACACAGGTCCACGTCGCCGGAGATGAGCCCGTCCAGCGCGAGCTTGATCTGCTCCTCGACCAGTCCTCCCATGCGCAGGACTCGCGCGCGAACGGCTTCGAGTTCGGCTTCGAACTGCTTGGATGTATGTTCGTTATTCAGCATCACTGCAACCTCCGCGAGGCGGGACAATCCATGAAGGCGGTAAGTTTAATTCCGCCGTATTACAACAAAATTTCACCGAAGCATAGTCTGGACGCCGGTCGGAGTGCCCAGCAGCAGAACGTCGGCGGGGCGGCGGGCGAACAACCCATTGGTCACCACCCCGACGATCTGGTTGAGCGAGCTCTCCAGCCCGGCCGGATCGGTGAAGTCCAGGCCGCGCACGTCCACGATCAGATTACCATTGTCGGTCGTGAATCCCTGACGCAGTTCCGGCAGCCCCCCCATGCGCAGCAACTCGCGACCGACATGGGAGCGCGCCATGGGAATCACCTCCACGGGCAGCGCGAAGGTGCCCAGCACCTGCTTTAGCTTGCTGGCATCGGCGATGCAAACGAACTTGCGCGCCACCGCCGCGACGATTTTCTCCCGCGTCAGTGCCCCGCCGCCGCCCTTGATCATGTGCAGCCGGTGATCGATTTCATCGGCGCCATCCACATAGACCGGCACGTCGTCCACGACATTCAGATCGAACACCCGGATGCCGGCTTTCTTCAGGCGCGCTGCGCTGGCTTCGGAACTCGCCACGGCGCCATCGATGCGGCCCTTGATCGCCGCCAGTTCGTCGATGAAGTAGTTGGCCGTAGAGCCGGTTCCGACCCCGACGACGCAATTGTCCGGGATATGCTCGATGGCGGCTTTCGCCACGGATTTCTTGAGTTCGTCCTGATCCATGCTGCCCACGGCCTTTCAGTCGCGTAAGCATAGCGTGTAGATCCCAACGGTACAAACCGGCCGCGGCAGTTGCGCCACCCGGCGACGCGCTGCTACGCTCGACCCGACGACGGAGAACCCATTGACAACCGATTACCTCGAAAAAATTCTGAATGCGCGCGTGTATGACGTGGCCATCGAGTCACCGCTCGAACTCGCGCCCGCGTTGTCGAAACGCCTGGAAAACACCGTCTTGCTGAAGCGCGAGGACATGCAGCCGGTGTTTTCCTTCAAGCTGCGCGGGGCCTACAACAAGATGGCGCACTTGAGCGCGAAGCAGCGCGACCGCGGCGTCATCGCGGCCTCCGCCGGCAACCATGCGCAAGGGGTCGCGCTTGCAGCACAACATCTGGGTTGTCGCGCGACCATCGTGATGCCGGCCACCACCCCGCAGATCAAAACCGCGGCAGTGGCCGCACGGGGCGCGCGCGTGGTGCTGTTCGGGGATTCCTACGACGACGCCTATGCGCATTCCATGCGCATTGCCAGGAAGGAAAAACTGACCTTCGTCCATCCCTACGACGATCCGGAGGTCATTGCCGGCCAAGGCACGGTGGGCATGGAGGTCCTGCGACAGCACGGCGGGCCGATCGATGCCATTTTCGTGGCGGTCGGCGGCGGCGGTTTGATCGCAGGCATCGGTGCCTACGTCAAACGGCTGCGCCCCGAGATCAGACTGATCGGCGTGGAGCCTGTCGATGCCGATGCGATGACGCGTTCGCTTGCCGCCGGCAGACGCGTGAAACTGGACCAGGTAGGCCTGTTTGCGGATGGTGTAGCGGTCAAACAGGTCGGCGCTGAAACCTTCAGACTCTGCCGGCACCTGGTCGATGAAATGATCCTGGTGGACAACGACGCGATCTGCGCGGCGATCAAGGACGTTTTCGAGGATACCCGGTCCATTTTGGAACCCGCCGGCGCGCTGGCGATCGCCGGAGCCAAGGCGTGGGTCGAGCGGCGCAGGGCGAAAGGCCGAACGCTGATAGCGGTCGCATGCGGTGCCAATATGAACTTCGACCGGCTGCGCTTCGTTGCCGAACGCGCCGAACTGGGCGAGCGGCGCGAAGCGATCCTGGCGGTGACCATTCCCGAACAACCCGGCAGCTTTCGGAAGTTCTGCAGTCTGCTCGGTCCCCGCAACGTCACGGAGTTCAATTACCGCTATGCCCAGGGGCGACAGGCGCACGTGTTCGTCGGAGTACAGGTCAGTCATCGCGGCGAGATCCGTGAACTGGTCGCACATTTGCAACAGCAGGGTTTGCCCACCCATGACTTGAGCACCAACGAAATGGCCAAACTGCACGTACGCCATCTGGTGGGCGGACGGGCACCATCGTTGAAAGGCGAGCTGCTGTACCGTTTCGAATTCCCCGAGCGTCCGGGGGCCTTGATGAATTTCCTCAAAACCATGGGGCCAGACTGGAACATCACCCTGTTCCACTACCGCAACCACGGCGCGGATTCGGGCCGGGTGCTGGTGGGCATGCAAGTGCCGCCGCGCGAGAAGCCCGCTTTTAGACGCTTTTTGCGGCAACTGGGCTATCCCTGCGTCGACGAAACGCGAAATCCGGCCCATGCGATGTTCCTGTCCTGACCGCGCGCCACGCGCTCGCCGCAGTTACCACCGCCGCGTGGCCGCGCGTTTATAATTGCAACTGCTTCCATTGTCTTGCCATGCATTCACTTAATGATCTCGAGAACTGTTGTTGCACTGCTGTTCTGCTCCAGCGCGGCACTCGCGGCCTCGCAGGATGAGGTATTTCTTGAGGCCCGTGAGGCTTTCCAGCGTGGCGACATCGCCAAGCTAAACGAACGGGCCGCGAAGCTCGACGAAGACTATGCGCTGACTCCATACGTACGTTACTGGCAATTGCGTTCCCGGCTTTCCGACGCGCCTGAAGGTCTTATCCAGTCCTTTCTTGCCGAGCATGAAAACACGCTGCTTGCCGAACGCGCGCGATCGGACTTGTTGCGCTTGCTGGGCGGCAACGGTGACTGGCAGGGCTTCTTGCAGGAGTATCCCAAACTTGGCACCCCCGACACGGAAATTGCTTGTTACGCCTCGCAAGCCCGGCTCGCGCGAGGCGATTCGGGCGTCCTGAGCGCAGCGCGGCCATTGTGGTTCAGCGCCCAGGTGCTGCCCGAAAGCTGCATGCCGATCTTCCAGTCGATGTTCGATCAAGGCTTGCTCACCGCGACGGACAGCTGGAGCCGGGTAAGGCTCGCGCTCGAAAGCGGCAACGTGGCTGGCGCGAAGTTGTTGCAGGCCTACATCCCGCGCGCGCAACGGGTGGATGCCAAGCTGCTCGAGACGGTAGCCAAGCGGCCGCAAAGTTATCTCGACAAAGCCCCGTTGCTGTTGAAAACCCAGGGACAGCGCGAATTGGCCATCTATGCGTTGTACAAACTTGCGGAATCGGGACCCGAGATCGCAGCGCAGCGTCTGCGACGCATTGG
This sequence comes from uncultured bacterium, assembly GCA_965233135.1. GTDB lineage: Bacteria > Pseudomonadota > Gammaproteobacteria > Burkholderiales > JACQAP01 > JACQAP01. The sequence goes on from CBDDRM010000216.1 coordinate 46,797, forward strand.
CGAGCGGTTATCCGAGGCGGAGCGTGCCTACGCGTGGGCCCAACTGGCTGCAGTCGGGACGCGCAACCTGCACCCCGGCGCACTGGCGTGGTTCAAAAACGCGGGCAAGGAAATGAATGACCGGCAGTTGACCTGGTACGCCCGGGCCGCACTGCGCGCAGGCGACTGGTCTGAAGTGCTGACTGCAATCGGCGGTATGTCGAGCACCGAGCAGTCGCGCGCGATCTGGCGTTACTGGAAAGCCAGGGCATTGGCCGCGCTGGGGCGGCCATTGGAAGCCAACGCGCTGTTGGCCCCGTTGTCCAACGAGTTCAATTACTACGGCCAGCTTGCCGCCGAGGATCTCGGTACGGCCATCAGTTCGGCGCCGCAGACGTACCATCCTTCTGCCGACGAAGTCGACAAGATGGCCGAGGACCGCGGCATCCGACGAGCGCTGGCGCTCTACCGAAACGGTTTGCGCTATGAAGGCGCACTCGAATGGCAATGGTCGGTCAAGGATTTCGACGACAAGAAACTGCTTGCAGCAGCAGCCCTGGCGGTGCGCAACGACTGGTACGAACGCGCAATCGATACGGCTGAACGAACGGTCATGCTGCACGATTTCGGACTGCGCTACCCGGCGCCTTACCGCAAGCTGGTGCAGGACTATGCGCAACAACTCGACCTCGAAGAAGCCTGGATCTACGGGCTGGTGCGACAGGAAAGCCGGTTCGTGCATACGGCGCGCTCGTCAGCCGGCGCCCGCGGCCTGATGCAATTGATGCCCGCCACAGCGCGCTGGGTGGCCAAACGCCTCGGCATGAGCGGCCATCATACGACGCTGACTGAAGCCATCGACAGTAATATCGGTCTGGGCACCTATTATCTTCGCCAGGTGCTCGATTCGGTGGACAAGCACATGGTGCTCGCTTCGGCCGGTTATAACGCCGGGCCGCGTCGTGCGCGCGAGTGGATGGCTAGCCGCCCGCTCGAGGGGGCCATCTATATCGAGACCATACCGTTTGCCGAGACCCGCGAGTATGTGAAAAAGGTCATGAACAACACGCTCTACTACACGAGATTGTTTCATCAACCCGGTCTGAGCCTGCGCGACCGTCTGGGCATCGTGCCGGCTAAAGTGCCGCAGAACAACTGAGACGGGTATCGCTGAAATACATGGCGCGCGCTTTTGCGCCGCACATGAACCCAAGCGCAAATATGAAAGTCAGCTCGGTTTGCATCATAGGCGGCACCGGTTTCGTCGGCAGGCAAATCGTGCATCAACTGGTCGCCAGGGGGCTGCGCGTGCGCGTCCCCACGCGGCGGCGCGAACGTGTCAAAAACCTGATCGTGCTGCCGACCGTGGATGTGATCAATGCCGATGTGCATGATCCGGTCACGCTGTCCCGCCTGGTTTCAGGCTGCGATGCGGTCATCAGCCTCGCCGGCATCCTGCATGAAAACCGCAAGGGCGAGTTCGTACGCGTCCATACGGAACTCCCAAGAAAAATAGTCGACGCGTGCCGCGAGCGCGGCGTGCGCCGCCTGTTGCACATATCCGCACTGAAATGCGCGCATGATGCCCCGAGTGAGTATCTGCGCTCCAAAGCCGGGGGTGAGCAGCAGATTCGTGTTGCACAGGCGAGCGGAATACGCACGACGATTTTTCGTCCGTCGGTGATTTTCGGACCGGATGACCGGTTCCTGAATCTGTTCGCGCGCCTCGCGCGGGCCTTGCCCGCGGTCATGCTGGCCTGCCCGAACGCACGCTTTCAACCGGTCTACGTCGACGATGTCGCCCGTGCCGTGGTTGAGAGCCTGGATCTCGCGCCGACCTACGGCGCGAATCTCGAGTTGTGCGGTCCGGGCACTTATACGCTGCAGGAGCTGGTTCGCTTCGTCTGCGGCGTGCTGCGCATGGAGCGCCCGATCCTGCCGCTCAATGACGAGATGTCCTATGTAATGGCCCGCATGATGGAGTGGCTGCCGGTCAAACTGATGTCCCGGGACAACTATTACTCAATGAAGATCGATAACGTCTGCGACTGTCCCTTTCCGGCGCTTCTGGGTTTCACGCCCTCCGCAATGGAAGCCGTCGTGCCACTTTACCTGCTGGACATCACACCGCGTGCCCGCTATGGCGGTTTTCGCTCGCGTGCCGGGCACTAGCGATCGAGCCAGAGTGCTAGAGCATGTCCACCCTGACATTGATCATCGGCAACAAGGCTTATTCATCGTGGTCGCTGAGACCGTGGCTGCTCATGCGGCAGAGCGCCATTGCGTTCGAAGAAGTACGCGTGTCACTCTACGCCGCTGACGCGAGCCGCAAGTTGTTGCAACACTCGCCCGCAGGCAAAGTGCCCGTGCTCAAGGACGGCGATCTGGTCATCTGGGACTCCCTTGCAATTTGTGAGTATCTCGCGGAGAAGTATCCGCAACACCGGCTGTGGCCCGCGAATGCGCGCGCGCGCGCCCATGCCCGCGCCATCAGCGCGGAGATGCACTCGGGTTTTTCCAATCTGCGCGGCCAGATGCCGATGAACGTGCGCCGGCAGCTTCCCGCGCGCGCGATGACTCCCGAACTTGCAGCCGAGATCGAGCGAATCAGCGGCATATGGAACGACTGTCTCGGCCGCGAACCCTCGGGAGGGGCGTTTCTTTTCGGAGAATTCTCGATAGCCGATGCCATGTATGCCCCGGTCGTGTCGCGGTTTCGCACGTATGGCGTTGTGCTGCACGGCGCCGCTGCAGGCTACGCTGACATGGTGCATGCGCTGCCCGCAATGCAGCAGTGGATCGCCGGCGCGCGCGCTGAAACCGAAGTCAATCCGCAGTACGAATCGTGAAAGTTTACGCAGTCGGCGGAGCGGTGCGCGATCGGTTGCTCGGCCGCGCGGTTGCCGATCAGGATTACGTCGTCGTCGGCGCCTCGCCGGAAGAAATGGAACGTTTAGGCTATCGTCCCGTGGGCAGGGATTTCCCGGTATTCCTGCACCCGCAGACGCATGAGGAGTACGCGCTCGCGCGCACCGAGCGCAAAACAGCACGAGGGTACCGGGGCTTCGAGATCAGCGCGTCGCCGGATGTCACCCTCGAGCAGGATCTGGCCAGGCGCGATCTCACCATCAATGCCATCGCGCGCGACGAGCAGGGCAATATCATCGATCCGCATCATGGCGTCGCCGATCTCAAGGCCGGCATCTTGCGCCATGTCAGCGACGCATTCGTCGAAGACCCGGTGCGTATCCTGCGGGTCGCGCGTTTCGCCGCCCGGTTCGGTTTCAGCATTGCGCCGGAAACGCTGGAACTCATGCGTCGCATGGTGCGCGACGGCGAAGCGGACCACCTGGTTCCGGAGCGTGTCTGGCAGGAACTCGCGCGCGGTCTCATGGAAGACAAGCCCTCGCGTATGTTGCTTGCGCTGCGCGAATGCGGTGCCTTGCAGCGCATCCTGCCGGAAATAGACGCCCTGTTCGGCGTTCCCCAGCCCGCGCAGCATCACCCCGAAGTCGATACCGGCGCGCACATTCTGCTGGTGGTGGACTACGCTGCCGCGAGACTGTATCCGCTGGGCGTTCGCTTTGCGGCACTGACTCACGATCTGGGTAAAGCATTGACGCCGCCCCAGCAGTGGCCCAAACATCATGGGCACGAACAAAAGAGCGTAGAACTCGTGCATCGATTATGCCAGCGGCTGCGCGTACCCGGCGACTATCGAGATCTCGCCGTGCTGGCGGCGCGCTATCACGGCGATATCCACCGAGCGCTCGAATTGCGGCCGGGCACCGTGCTGAAGTTGCTGGCCGCGGCGGACGTCTTTCGCCGGCCTGAACGTTTCGAAGAGCTTCTGGCTGCCTGCAGTGCGGATTACCACGGCCGCACGAACCTCGAAAACCGTCCTTATCCGCAGGCGGACTTGCTGCGCGCGGCGGCGGGCGCGGCGCGCGCGGTCGATGCCGGCAGCATCGCGCAACGCCTAGGCGGCGATCCGTCACGCATTGCCGCCGCCATCGATGCCGCGCGGCTGGAGGCCGTCAGCGCGAGCATGGCGCAGTTACGCCAAAACTGAGTGATGCTGTTCCAATAATTCAGCGCAGCATCCAGTAAATCAGGCTTGCCAGCAGCGACAACAGGATGGTCGAACCGATCGGAAAAAAATACTGCCGGCCGTGGCGTTCGACAGTCACGTCACCGGGCATGCGTCCGAATCCCAGCCGACGCAACCAGGGTGTCAAAGCACCCAGGATCAGCAGCGCGATCACGAGCGTAAACAGCCATTTCAGCACGCCGGTTACTCCAGCACGTTCGACGGACGATTATACCGGCGCGCTGCGGACCTTCGATTAGAATCGGGGATAGTTCGTTCGCAGGACCACTTGACGGGAGAGCGCGTTGATCGATCTGTATACATGGAGCACACCGAACGGTCGCAAGGTTTCCATCATGCTCGAAGAATTGGCGCTGCCCTACCAGGTGCATGCGATCGATATCGGCAAGGGCGACCAGTTCAAACCGGACTTCGTCGCCATCTGTCCGAACAGCAAAATCCCCGCTATCGTCGATGGTGAAGGCCCGGACGGCAAACCGTATGCCCTGTTCGAGTCCGGCGCCATCCTGCTATACCTCGCGGACAAGACCGGGCGTTTGTTGCCGCATGACAAGGGCCGGCGCTTTGAATCCATTCAGTGGCTGATGTTCCAGATGGGTGGCGTGGGACCGATGTTCGGCCAGGTGCATCACTTCCTGCGCGCAGCGCCGTCTCCGGTCGCGTATGCAATCGAGCGCTACAGCAAGGAGACACGCAGGCTCTACGCCGTGATGAACAAGCACCTTGCCGGCCGCGAGTGGCTCGGCACCGAGTATTCGGTCGCTGATATCGCCACCTACCCGTGGGTCGCGCGCTACGAATGGCACAAGGTCGACCTTGCGGACTTTGCCAACGTCAAGCGCTGGTATGACGCCATCGGCGCACGGCCTGCGGTACAGCGAGGGATGAGCGTTCCGTCACCGCGTTAAGGCGCAGACCGGCTCCGACATGGACGAAGCGCTGCCGCAGAAAATCGGCAAGTATCCGGTGATGCGCGAGATCGGTCGCGGCGGCACCAGCCGCGTCTATCTGGGACGCGATCCGTTCGCCAACCGGCAAGTCGCGATCAAGCTTGTGCGCGCAGCTGATGGGGTCGATACGGATTTGAGGCGCCGTTTCCACAAAGTATTCCTGAATGAAGCATCCCTGGTCGGCAAACTGACCCATCCGCACATCATGTCGATTTACGACGCCGATGTGCTCGACGATTTCAGTTATATCGTCATGGAGTATGTGGACGGTCCTACGCTCGAGCATTTCTGCCAGCTCGCGAATCTGCTGCCCGTCGACCGGATCGTCGAGATCGCGTTCAAGTGCAGCCTGGCGCTGGAGTTCGCGCATCGTCAAGGCATTATCCATCGAGATATCAAGCCGGCAAATGTCCTGATCGGCGCGCAGGGCGAGATCAAGATCAGTGATTTCGGCGTCGCTCTGCATTCGAGCGGCGATCACACGCATCTGCAGGGTGTCGGATCGCCGGCGTACATGTCACCCGAACAAGTCCAGGATAGGGAGCTATCCCACCAGACGGACATTTATTCGCTCGGTGTAGTGTTATATCAACTGCTGACCGGCAAGCTGCCGTTCATTGCCGCCAACAAGGCTAGCCTGCTCTACCAGATCCTGAACATCGATCCTGCGCCGCCGTCGACGCATCGCGCGGACGTACCGCGGCAGCTTGACGACGTTGTCATGCGAGCACTGAGCAAGACTGCCCGCGAGCGCTATCAGACCTGGGCGGATTTCAGTCGCGAGCTCACGCACAGCTACCGCCATCTGGAATTGCCGCCCGACTCCATCACGGACACGGAGAAGTTCAACACCATCAAAACGCTGGAATTCTTCAGGGGGTTTCGCGACGTCGAAATCTGGGAAACCCTGCGCATCGCGTCTTTCCGGCGTATGCCGCGCGACCAGATCATCATCCGGGAAGGGGATGTCGGCGAAAACTTCTACATCATCGCCTCGGGCCAGGCTCAGGTGGCAAAGGCGAATACGACCCTCGACGTATTGGATGCAGGAAATTGTTTTGGCGAGATTCTTTACTTCGAAGAGACCAAGGCCAAGCGCGTTACGACCATATCGTCGCTGACTTCCCTGGTAATTATCGAAATCAAGGCCGTGGCATTGCAGAAGGCGAGCCATGCGTGCCAGACGCGCTTCAACCAGGCGTTCCTGCGCATACTCATCAAGCGGTTGGCCGCGACCAGCGACCGCCTGACCGCACAATCCTCGGTATAGTTATCGTCTGGAATCTCTCTGAGATCGCATCATGACCGAGTCTACCGACGACCCCCAGCGATGCATCGCCTGCGGGACCGCATTTATGTGCGGAATGAGCCAGGACACTGCTTGCTGGTGCAGTGTCGATTTTGCACCGGTAATGCCGATGCCGGACGCAGCCGGCGGGTGCTATTGCCGGGAATGTCTCACCGCCCTGATTGCTTCGCGCCAGGCGCAGCGAGCTATTTGACCAGCAGCACCGGTACCTCGGCGAGTTGGGCAACGCGAATTGCGGTGGACCCGAGCAGCACGCCGCTTAATCCGCCGCCGCCGCGGCTTCCCATCACAATTTGCTGGCAGTGTTTGTCCCGGGCGTAGCTGACGATCGTGGATGCCACCTCACCCACGCCGATGTGGTATTCGTACTCGATGCCCGGTGGGTCCAGCAATGCGCGCGCCGAAGCCAGCGCCTTCATGCCTTCCTCGCGATAATAGTCGTTGAGCTGCTGCTGGCTGATGAACATCTTGACCGCCCCCGAGACGACCTGTGCCTGCACGTTCAACAAATGCACGAATGCCGGATCGCGAAACCACTCCTTCGTGGCAATCACGTGGCGCACCGCGCGCAGAGAGTTCTCGGAACCATCGACCGGAAGGAGGATGTTCATGTTTTCTCCTTTTCTTGAGATGGGGGTCGGCGATCGTCCCTGGCCAGATCGATAATCTCCTCCGACTGCCCCGGAGGGCGGCCACGCGCCAGAAACTTGCCCACGACGACGACGAGCAGCGCGCCTATAGCCGGCCCTGCATAATTGAGCCAGGGCGCCTGCGCGGCGACCCAGTCCTTTATTGCAGGGTCGTGCACCGCCATTGACAACCCGACCCAACCCAGCAGGGCTCCACCGAGCAGGATGATCGAGGGAAATCGATCCATGAGCCGCAGAATCAACTGGCTTGCCCACACCATCAGGGGAATGCTCAGCGCCAGGCCAAAAATGAGCAGGAACAGGCTGTCACGTGCGGCGGCCGCGACCGCGATCACGTTGTCCAGGCTCATCACCAGATCAGCGATGATGATGGTGCGGATTGCGCCCAGCAGATTGCCCGCCGCCGCGATTTCGTGACCGTCCGCATCGTGTTGCGGTTGTACCAGCTTGATGCCGATCCATAGCAGCAGCGCGGCACCTACGATTTTGAGATAGGCAATGGCCAGCAGGGTGACGGCGAAAAACGTCAACGTGATGCGCAGCGCGATCGCGCCGCCAACACCCCAAAAGATGCCCAATCTGCGCTGGCGCTCCGGCAGGTTGCGGCAGGCGAGCGCAATCACGACGGCGTTATCACCCGACAACAGGATGTCGATGAGGATGATCTGCAACACGGCAACCCAGAACTGCGGCTGACCCAGGTCGGCTACGAACTCGGCGAACATTCCGGCTTCCATGCGTCGTTATCCTGTGCGCAAGACAGATTTCAGCAGCGTTCCCATCTCGGCCGGGTTGCGGGTTACTTTGATGCCGCACGCATCCATGATCGAGAGCTTCTCGTCCGCCGTCCCCTTGCCTCCGGAGACGATCGCACCCGCGTGTCCCATGCGTTTGCCCGGCGGGGCGGTGACCCCCGCGATGAATCCGACCACCGGCTTTCTCATGTGCTCCTTCGCCCAGCGCGCCGCATCCTCCTCATCGGTGCCGCCGATTTCGCCGATCATGACGACGGCCTCGGTGCCCGGATCGTCGTTGAACAATTTCAAAACGTCGATATGCTTGAGGCCGTTCACCGGATCGCCGCCAATGCCCACGGCGGAGGATTGTCCGAGCCCGATTTCGGTAAGTTGGCCCACGGCTTCGTAGGTGAGGGTGCCGGAGCGCGAGACCACGCCGATGCGGCCCTTGCGATGTATGTGCCCCGGCATGATGCCGATCTTGATTTCGTCGGGGGTGATGGTTCCTGGACAATTCGGACCAAGCAGCAAGGTCTTGCGCTGTTGCCTGCGCATGCGGTCGCGCACCTCGATCATGTCGCGCACGGGAATGCCTTCGGTGATGCAAATCACCAGATCCAGATCGGCTTCGACCGCTTCCCAGATCGCGGCAGCCGCGCCGGGAGGTGGCACATAGATCACCGAGACGGTTGCGCCGGTGTGGTGCTTGGCGTCGCGCACCGAACCGAAAATCGGAATGCCTTCGAAATCCTGCCCGGCCTTGCTCGGATGAACGCCGGCCACGAAACAGTTTTTGCCATTTGCGTAGTCACGGCAGGTGCGCGTATGGAATTGGCCGGTCTTACCGGTAATGCCCTGGGTGATGACCTTGGTGTTCTTGTCGATGAGGATGGACATCAGCGCGCTTCCCTGGCTGCGGCGACAACTTTCTGACCGGCCGCAGCCATGTTGTCAGCCGAAATGATCGGCAAACCGGACTCGGCAAGGATCTTCTTGCCCAGATCCTCGTTGGTGCCTTTCATGCGCACCACCAACGGCACGGCAAGCTTGACTTGCCTGGCGGCCTCCACCACGCCCGTGGCGATCACGTCGCATTTCATGATGCCGCCAAATATATTCACCAGAATGGCGCGCAAGCCCGGATTGCGCAGCATCAGCTTGAACGCTTCGGTAACCTTCTCGGTGGTGGCGCCACCCCCGACATCGAGAAAATTGGCAGGCTTCCCGCCGTACAGCTTGATCGTGTCCATGGTCGCCATGGCAAGCCCGGCTCCGTTAACCAGGCAGCCGATATTGCCATCCAGCGAGATATAGGATAGGCCGTGTTTCGAGGCTTCGATTTCCGCCGGGTCTTCCTCGTCGAGATCGCGTAAGGCAACGATGTCATCATGCCGGTACAGCGCGTTGTCGTCGAAATTCATCTTGGCATCGAGCGCGATCACTTCTCCACTGCTCGTGAGTATCAGCGGATTGATTTCCACCAGCGACGCATCCGTTTCGTGGAAAGCACGGTACAGGTTTTGCAGTATCGCGCGCGCCTTGGCTACGCTCGTATCCGGAATACCGATTTGCCGCGCCAGATCGTCGGCCTGGGCATCGGTCAGGCCGACCTTCGGATCGACGAATGCCTTATGAATTTTTTCCGGTGTCTGCGCCGCGACTTCCTCAATGTCCATGCCCCCTTCGGAAGACGCCATCACGCAGACCTCCTGCGTGCCGCGGTCGACCACCAGCCCGACATACAACTCCTTGCGGATATCGGCTCCTTCCTCGATCAGCAAACGCCGCACTTTCTGACCTTCCGCGCCGGTCTGATGGGTCTTGAGTTGCATGCCCAGAATTCTGGATGCCCACTCGCGCACTTCTTCCACGGACTTTGCCACCTTGACCCCGCCGCCCTTGCCGCGTCCGCCGGCATGGATCTGCGCCTTGACCACCCACACCTTGCCGCCAAGCTTGTGCGCCGCCGCCACCGCTTCGTCGACGCTGAAGCATGCGACCCCCCGGGGCGTGGGCACGCCATATTTG
>CBDDRM010000217.1:0-10239 GCA_965233135.1 uncultured bacterium
CGCCCGCCTGAACACGGCGGGCGCCAACTGGTCACGCGGAGAAAGGATGCCGGACTGGAGAAGGGCTTGCTGGACTGACACATCGAATATCGTGCTTGAAGATACCCGATCACAACGCAGTTGCTATGCCACTGCTGCTGATCCGTTCAGGCGGCCTTTCGTTGGTGTTGTGTCATGTGATCCCGATGTCGCGCGCGAAGTGCGCGTGACACATTCGAATCTGCTTGCAGAACCTTGAAGGTACGCGGGCTTCAATCGGCTACTGTGCGGTAGCGCACAGTGCGAATGAGCACCGGCACGAGCGCGGTTGCCCCGCTTCGACGGAACGTGAACGCAATATTTAGCAAACCGCCCGGCCATCGGTTGCGTTAGGAAAGATTTTCCGTACGTGTCCCGCCCTGCTCGGTAAACCTTACCACCGGCCTTTGTAAATCGGGCCGCGAATGGATCCTTGCCTCAGGGAACGAGATCCGTGGCGGGGCGAGGGCACAGCTGCCAACTCCTGGACTTGCCCGTCGGCGGACACCAGAACAAGAAAGCCGGACGATCGATCAAGGCGAGCGAGCAATGCATACCGGCGGGCAAGGGTTCCGGACTCCGGGGGAAGCGCCGCGCGCGGTGTGCGCAGAACAATGGCATCGGCTGCAGGCACCGGCATTCGCTGGTCGCCCGGCACTTCAATCTTCAACGGAGGCTTGCCATGCATTCTGAACTGAACACTATCCTGATTCCCACACCGGCACGAGCGCCCGAAACGGCGCCCGCCGGCGTCGATTACAACGCCATCAAGCAGCGTCAGCAGGCCACCTGGGCCAGCGGCGACTTTGCGATCATCGGCACCACATTGCAGATCGTCGGCGAAACGCTGGCCGAAGCGGCGGACGTGCGCGCCGGAGAGCGCGTGCTGGACGTCGCCGCAGGCAACGGCAACGCCACCCTGGCTGCCGCCCGCCGCTTCGCCCGCGTGACCTCGACCGATTACGTGCCGCATCTGCTGGAAAAAGGCGCGGCACGGGCCGAAGCGGAAGGCCTGGACGTCGACTTCCAGGTCGCCGACGCCGAGGCGCTGCCCTTTGCCGACGGCGCTTTCGACGTAGTGCTGTCCACGTTCGGCGCGATGTTTACGCCCGACCAGAACCGCACGGCAGGGGAACTGCGGCGCGTGGTGCGCCGCGGTGGGCGCATCGGGCTCGCCAACTGGACCCCCGAAGGTTTCATCGGCCAGCTGTTTCGCATGATCGGCGCCTATGTTCCGCCGCCGGCCGGCCTGCAATCGCCCGCGCTATGGGGTTCGGAGTCCCGCATCGTCGAGTGGTTCGGAGTGCATGCCCGGGATATCCAGTGCGCACGACGCGTTTTCAATTTCCGCTATCGGTCTGCCGCGCACTGGATCGAAGTGTTCCGCAGCTTCTACGGCCCCACGCACAAGGCTTACGCGGCGCTCGATTTCCCGCGGCAGCAGCGCTTGACCGAAGATCTCACCGCGCTGCTCGAACGCCTGAATGTGGCCGGTGAGGGAGCGCTCGTCGTGCCCGCCGAATATCTGGAGGTCGTGATCACGCTGAAGTAACCCGCCGGTAGCCCGCGCATGCGGTGCGGGAACGCGAGCGCATCCTTGACGCGGTGCTGGTGCGCGGTGCTATCGGCAGTTCCTCGAGCGCAGCCCGCACGCTTCCGGCCTCGGGCACGCTCGAAAACTCCGGGCGGTTAGCCTGCCCGGCGGAAGGTCAGATTGATGCGGCAGGCGCCGGTGGCGGGATGCGTGCCCTGCCTGAGGGGCAGAACGCCGTGATAGGCCATGCGCGCCGGTCCTCCCCAGACGACCACGTCGCCGTGCACGAGCGCCACGCGCAGCGCGCGCTCGGAGCGCTCCGATCCGCCGAACTGAAAAGTTGCGGGCAGGCCCAGCGAAACGGACACGATCGGCTGGCTGAAATCGCGTTCGTTCCGATCTTGATGCAAGGTAAGACGCGTGCCCGGCTCATAGCAGTTGACGAGGCAGGCGTCGGCTGCGAATCCGGCGAAACCGGCACGCGCGGCGGCCGCGGCGGCGAGCCGTGCAAAAACCGGCGGCAACTCCGGCCAGCGTTTGCCGCTCTGCGGATCGCACGCATCGTAGCGGTAGCCGCGCCGGTCGCTGACCCAGCCCAGCGCGCCGCAATTGGTCATGGCAACCGACATGCGAAACCCGCCCCGAGTAACCATGTGCCGGAATGGCGATTGCCGGGTCACCTCGGCCACTGCCTGCAGCAATGCGGGCGCTTCGCGCGCCGCAAAGCCGCGCAGCAGCATCGCGCCGTCGCGCAGTGCTTGCTGCGACGGTGCTGCTTCCGCAAATTCCGCGAACAAATCGTTCATGCTCCCCTGTACCATTGTTGCAACCGAAGCGCACCGCCGGTCGGCGCGCCTGGCTTGCGCCGCGAGGGCCGGGCTCGTGCGATCAGACGCGCCGGAGGCGGCTAAGTTGCGACAGTGTGCATGCATCCGGCGCGCGCTGTGCAACGTATAAGATCCGGCAAACGAACGCTGATCGCTGCAAAGCGCGGAACGTTCCCGCCTTGCGGCAGCCCAACCGTGAACCCTTTATATCAGGACATACGATGAACAGACGTCAATTGTTGATGGCCATTCCCGCGCTCGCTGCCGGACTGCCGGCGCTCGCCGCCGAACAGGTCATCAAGCTCAAATCCCGGGCCGAATGGAAAGCGCTGCTTCCGCCCGCGAGCTACCGCGTTTTATTCGAAGAAGACACCGAACGCGCGGGCACCAGTCCGCTCAATAACGAGAAGCGCGCTGGCACGTACGTCTGCGCCGCGTGTTATCTGCCGCTGTTCAGCAGCGAAACCAAGTTCGACAGCGGCACGGGCTGGCCCAGCTTCTATGCGCCGCTACCCAATGCGCTCGGCACCAAGAAAGACACCACGCTGATCTGGACGCGTACCGAGTATCACTGCGTGCGCTGTGGCGGGCATCAGGGCCACGTGTTCGACGACGGACCCCAGCCCACCGGCTTGCGCTATTGCAACAACGGCGTGGCGCTGCGTTTCGTGCCCAGGGAGGAGAAGCTCCCGGCGCTGCGCACCTGAAGGGACGCGACCCGCGCGTTGAACGTCATCCGGCCCGCTGAGACACAGGCGGGTGTTCCGGAAAGCGGCGGCGCACCCAGCCCTCGATCGCAACGCGCATCGCCTCGGGTTGCTCGGTCGGAATCCAGTGCCGCGCCGGCAGTTGCACGATTTCGCAATCTTGAATGGTCTGCAGCATGCTGCGCGTCAGCGTCATGTCGGTAAAGTCGCTGTGCGCGCAGAGCAGCGCCAGCACCGGTACCGTGATGCGTTCCGGCGGCGGCAGCGATTTCGTGACGGCAAGCAGCGCCTGCAGATAAGCCCCTGTCGCCGTCATGCGCAGGTCGGCCATGGGCGAGGCGTACTGTGCAAGCCGCGCCTCTCCCGCGGGGCCTTCTGCCAGTGCGGCGCGCGTCTCGCGGTCCATTTGCGCGAGATCCAGGGGCGGCAGCCTGCGTCGGTGCACCCCGAGCGCATTGATCAGGCGAACCAGCGGCACGGCAAGGCGCACCAGCGGACGTAAGCGGCGCACGTTTCGCAGCGCGCCCGTCAGCGCGCGCGAAGCCATCGGCTCGATCAACACCAATCCGGCGGTGCGCTCGGGATGTCGCGCGGCAAAATGCAGCGCCAGATTGGCCCCCAGGCAATGCCCCACGAGAATTGCCCGGCCGATCGATTCGGCGTCGAGCAATGCGACCAGGTCGGCGCACCAGCGGGCCATGTCGCTGCGCCCGCGAAATACGGACTTTCCCTGGCCCCGCAGGTCCGGACGCAGCAGCGTCCATTGTTCGCGCAACGACGAATGCTGCGCGAACTCGGACCAGCGCGTGTGATTGCTCGCAAGGCCATGCAGCAGAATGAGCGCGCCCCGGGGGCCGCGCGGCACGGACACGCAGTAAGTCAGCTTCGCGCCATCCGCCATGTGCAACGTGCACATCGAATCCAAGGCAACAGCTCTCTGTTATTGTTGTTTGGGTGCAAGGATACCGCGATCAGGCGCCAGCCCTACGCGAAAGCTTGCCGTATCCACGCCCGGCGCTTATTTCGCAACCTTGGCGGGCGGCCGCACGGGCGGGGCCGCTTCGGCGGTGCGCAGTTTGCCCACGACTCCGCCCATGATGCGATCGAACAGCGGCGATTCGGCCGCCGGCTCCTCAATCACGATCTCGCCGTCGCGGTAGCGTTTTGCCAGCACGACAGGCGAACACTGCAGGACGGTCTTGCCCTGCCTGTCCACGAACAGATAGCGCGTCTTCAGCGGGCTGACGAACGAAAGCTTGGCAACGACCCCGGCGTCTTTCGCGCCGGGTTCGCGAATCTTCACCCACGTTCCGAGCTTGAGAGTGGCCGGCACATCGAGTTGCGGCGCGCCTTGCGGCACGCCCTTGCCGACTGACTGCGAAGGCGACGTAAAGTCCAGGTCGTCGACCTGCACTTCGCCCTGGCCGAAAGGATTGTTGACGACGACGGCGGCGGTGAAATCCAGCGCTGCGGGCGACGGCGTCGCGGTGGTTTTTTTTGCTGCAGGCGCCGCGGCGGGCGGTCTGGCCGGTGGCGCGGGCGGTCTGGCCGGTGGTGCGGGCGCTCGCGCCGGTGCGGCTGCCGCTGATGCAGCGGCCGGTGGCGTTTGCGCCGCGCGCGGCTGAGGCGCCGGAGGGTTGGCCGGCGCAGGCGCGGGCGCTCGGGATTGCGGCGGCGCTTGCGGTCTGGACTGCGATGGCGCTGGCGGCGGCGTCCTCGCGGGCGACGCGGGTGCTGCGGACGCCGCGGCGGGCGGGGACGTGGGCGGTGGGCGGGCGACCGCAGGCGCAGGCTGCGTTGGTTTCGCCGCAGCGGTCCAGTCGAGCGTCGGCAGATCAAACGATGACAGATCGGACACGGCCGGGTGCTCGGGTGCCTTCGTAGCAGGCGGCGTCGACCCGAGCGTGGGCAGATCAAACGCGGACAGATCGGGTACGGTGGCTTGCTCGGGGGTCTTCGTCGCGGGTGGCGACGCGTCGAGCGCCGGCAGATCGAAAGAAATCAGATCGAGCGGCGAAACTTCCGCGGGCGCGGGATCGGCCGGGGCTGCTTCCACGGGCGTGAGTTCGAATGACATCGGATCGAGCGGCGGCACACCGGCGGGCATGTCCTCCGCCGCTGCCTCTGCCGGTGCGGACTCGTGCAGGCCCGCAGCAGTCACCGGTGCGGCCTCGGGCAACTCGGCGTGCGTCAGATCCAAACTGATGGCATCCAGCGGCGCGTCGGCGCCAGCCATCGGCTCCGCGGGTACCGCCTGTTCGGGAGCGGGCGTCAGATCGGCCATCGGCTCATGGGCCGGCGTGAGTTCGAAGGAGATCAGGTCCGGGCTCGCTGCATTGGCCGGCGTCGGCTCGGCAATGGGCGCATCCGCCGCCGTGAGGTCCACAGACGCCGGGAATTCGGCTGACGTTGCCTGCGCTGGCTGCGCGGACGTTGGCAGATCCGCGGGGGTCAGTTCGTACGTCGCATCCGCATCCGGCCTCACCACAGGTGGCTCGACCGCCGGCACCACGGCCGTCGAATCTTCCGCAGACGCCGACGCGATGGGTTGCAGACCGGGAATGGTCGCATCCCCGTCCTCCTCCGCAACCGCCTGCGGCACCGCGGCTCTGGATTTTTCCGGACCGGCAATCATTTCGGAATGCAGCTTGCGGAGTTCGGCAAAAAATCCCAGGCGCACGCTGTCGTCCACGCCGGCGGTCTTGAGCCCTTCGGTCAGGCGTTTGAGCACCTCCGGCACCATCGTCACGAGCTTGCGGCGCTCTTCGGGCGTGCCTTTGGGCTCGACGCTGGCGATCAGCAGGTCCATGGTATCGAGCGCGCTCTTCCACGCCTCGCTTTGCTCGCCGTCCTTGACCTGCACGATCATCAGCAGCTTGATCCACTGCTGGATCAGAAACTCGATGACGCTGCGCGGCACGTCGCGCCCGCGGACGCGTATCTTGATTTCAGCCTGCGCCACGGTCTTGGCGAGCGCGAGACTTTCATTCTGTTGCACCCGCTCGACGGTCGAGAGCGTCTCCTGCTCGATGAGCTTGTCCGCCTCGGCGATCAGGCCCTGCAGCCGTTCGCGCATGGTGACGAAGATCTCGACGTCGTCCTCGAACTCGTCCTGCAGTTCCTGAAGTATCGCGGCCATGTTCGCGAACACCGGATTCGAGGCATTGACGTCGGCCGGCAGGCGCACGGCCAGTTCGCCCAGCGTGTCGAGCATCAGCCGGGCGGGGTGCGTTTTCTTGGAAAAGAACGTCTTGTCGGCGATCGCGATCTTGAGCATCGGGATCTGCAAGCGGCCGATGAGGCCCTTCACGCCGATCGGAATTCGCGGATCGTCGAACAACTGGTCGAACAGCAGCGCCACGATGTCCAGCGTCATGGCGTCCATGCGGTTCATGCCCGCGCCCACGCTCGTGCCCTTCAATTCCCGCAGGACGTTCGTGGTATCCGGTTCGCCGCCATGTCCTGGCGTGGACAACGTGCCGCCGGTGACCGCGCTGACGTCACCGACCTGGATGCGTGTGAGCGATTGCAGCAGATCCGGACCCTGCAGCACCACCGTCCCGCCCGAGCCTGCGGCGCCGACTGCGCCGCCCCCTGTGCCCGACGCCAGCGCATCCCCGGCCACCGGCGCGGCCTTCAGGTTGCTCGCGACCAGATTCTGCAACAAAGCAAACAAATCCTGCTCGCCTGCGGGCGTCTTGTCGGCAACTGGCGCAGCGGGTGCGGGCGCGACGGGTGGCGGCTCCCCCTTCTTGCCGCGCCGCGCCACGATGCGGATGGTGGGCAGGATCGAATTTTCCACGAGCACTGCGTTGACTGCCTTGTAGATGCCGCGAATCTGGTCGAGCACGTAATCGTCGAACAGCTTGAGCATCACCATGCGCACATCGACATTCGAGTCGATCTGGTGGCAGGTACGGCTGTAGGCTTCGCAAATCGCCTGGGGTGTGAACGGGTTGTCTTCGGCCTGCAGGTTCGCGTCGCCGAGCAGCACGCCGGCGCGCTGATCGAGTGCAACGAGCTCTTCGTCGCAATATTCGCGCAGCTTGTCCGCCATGGCGTTGAGCCGCAAGGTCTCGTTCAGGTCGTCATCGGCCATCAACTCCAGCTCGAGCGAAGACAAATCGATCTCCGCGAAACTTTCGCCGATTTTCTTGACCTTGTTGCCGCGCTCCTGGAATTCGCGCAAATAGCGCAACCGGAACTGCGTGAGAATGGTTTCGCGCTGCGCACTGACCTTGTTGCGCGTGACCGTGTAGAGCTTCTGCGACTTCGGGTCGCGGGTCTGGCTCGCCAGCGCGCCGAGTGCGTCATCCGATTTATCGAGCATGTCCGCCAATGCCTTGACCATGCTGTCACAGACCAGGTCACGGCATTGCGCGAGGAGGCTGTCGAAGGACGTTGCTTGCGGCATGCAGAGCGGGGAGGCGGTCAGTTCAGAAAAGGTTGCGCAAGCGCAGGGGTGCAGCGCGCCGCGAGGCCGCATGCGAGCGACCGGAACTGCCGATCAGGATGTTGCACGGGTCGATCATCGATCAAACGGGCTCTGCGATTCAAGGGTGGCGCACCGGTTCTGGCCGTTTACACGTTTACACTGCGACATTTTATAGGAACAACGCCCAACCTCCGAGGCGTTGAACGCCGATGCGGGTGTCGCAACGCGGCGACTTCGCGTCAACCGACGCGGCGCGCCAGGAAGTCGGCCAGCACCTCGGCGCAGGCGCGCCCGTGCGACAGCGGCAGCCCGTGACGGGAATGCGCGAAGACTTGCATTTCCGCGTCGGGAATGGCCGCGCGCATCGACGCCATGACTTCCAGCGGAATGAACGGGCTCGATTGCGGACTGAGCAGCAAGGTCGGCAGGGAAATCTCGGGCAGACGCGGCGTCAGGTCGGCGCCGAGCAACAGATCCGCCAGACCGAGGGTCGCCGCCATCGAGCAGGTCTCGTGCACGCGCAGATACCACGCGTGCAGTTTCGGCGCCAATGCGCCCGCATGGAAACGCGATTCCATCAGCAGCTTTGCCCAGCCGGGCTGGCCTTCTTTGGCGAGCACATCGCGCCAGCCCTTGACGTTGGCGACCAGGCCTCCGCGCGCAGCGGCGTTGGACAGCGTGAGGCTCAGCAGCCGGCCGGGGGCTTCGAGCGCGCAGGCAATCGCCACGGTGCCGCCGATCGATTCGCCCACCAGATGAAAGCGCTTGGCGCCCGCCGCATCGGCCACTCTGAGCAGATCATCCACCAGGCCAGGAAACGTCCAGCGATAGTCCTCTTCCGGCTGCATCGATCTGCCGAACCCGCGCATGTCGAAACGCACCAATCGATAGCGCATGGCCAGCACGGGCAGCCAATCGGCCCAGATATGGATATTGGCGCCGATGCCATGGTGAAAAATGATGGTCTGCGGATTCTCATTCCAGGCCGGCACCATGTCGCAGACATCGTAATGCAGCGTGCCGGATCCGGTTTCGATCAGAGGCATGACGGTTCCTGGATCAGTCGTAAACTACAAGCGTCTTGCCCCGGGTTTCCGGCAGCAAAGCCACGACCAGAATGACCACGGAAAAGCCGACGATCGCAACCAGGCCGATGGCCTTGCCCAGGGTCATGGTGCTGCTCAAGTAACCCACGAGCGGCGTCGCAAATGCGCTCATGCCGCGCCCGAAGTTGTAGACGAAGCCTTGTCCCGAGCCGCGCACGCGGCTCGGATACAGCTCGGTCAGGAACGGTCCGCAACCGCTGAAATTGCCCGAAACGAAGAATCCGAGCGGGAATCCGAGGAACAGCATCAGCGTATTGTTGATCGGGATCTGCGTGTAGACGATGGCGATGAGGGCGGAGCCCGCGGCAAACAGGAAGAACGTCATCTTTCGACCCAGATGGTCGGATGCATAAGCAGCCGCCAGATAACCGGCGAAGGAGCCGACGATCACCACGAAGGTATACATGCCCGTATTGAGCACGGACAGCTGCCGCTCGGTTTTGAGAAACGTCGGCAGCCAGAAGAACACCGCGAAATAGCCGGCCATCATGCCGGTAATCATGAGGCCGGTCAGTATCGTGGTCTTCAGCAGCGGCGGCTGGAAGATCTCGAGGAAGTGGCTGCCGCGTTCGCGCGCCGCCGCCTTGGTCGCGGCATATACCTCGGGTTCCTGAACGTTGCGCCGGATATAGAGCACCAGCAGCGCCGGCAGTATCCCGGACCAGAACATCGCTCGCCAGGCCAGATTCTCGGGCAGCACGGAGTAGAGCAGCAGGAACAGCAGGTTCGCAATGCCCCAGCCCACCGCCCAGCCGCTTTGCACCGTGCCCACGGCCTTGCCGCGGTGCTGGGGGCGGATCATCTCCCCGATGAGCACCGAACCCACTGCCCATTCGCCGCCGAACCCGAGCCCCTGCAGGGCGCGCATGACGAGCAGCTGTTCGAATGAATTGGTAAAGCCGCACAGGAACGTGAACAGTGCGAACCAGACGATGGTCAACTGCAGAATGCGCACGCGACCGTAGCGGTCGGCCAGCACCCCTGCCAGCCAGCCGCCGATGGCCGAACTGATGACCGTCGCGGTGGTAATCCAGCCCGCTTCGGTCTTGGACATGCCCCACACCAGCATCAGCGTCGGCACGACGTAAACGAACACCATGACGTCGATCGAGTCGGTCGCCCAACCTCCGGCCGCGGCGATCAGCGTCTTGCGTTCGCGCGCGTTCAGTTCTTTCAGCCACTCGAACATTATTCTTGTCCCCCCGATGCGCTCCCCGGGCAGATCATACGACATTAGGCCGATTGCGCCTGCTGTCATGCCCCAGCCGATCTCGCGGTCGCCTCAAGTCGGTAGTGGCATCACGCCCCTCACGCCGGCACGACCGTCACGCCGTCACGCCCGTCACGCCGTCACGCCCGTCACGACCGCCACGTCGTCACGACCGTCACGTCGTCACGACCGTCACGCCGTCACGTCGTCACGCCGTAACGACCGTCACGCCGTCACGACCGTCACGGCATCCACGACATTCACGACATGCACGACATTCACGACATTCACGACATTCACGACATTCACGACATTCACGACATTCACGACCGTCACGTCGTCACGGCCTTCTACGGCCCTCACGCCTTGTCCCAGGTCTCGCTGGAGGCCAGGATAGCCGTA
>CBDDRM010000218.1:0-10987 GCA_965233135.1 uncultured bacterium
GCCTGCCGACGCGATTGAAAGCATCACCGGACGCGGCATCAAAGCCGCTTTGGACGGTTCGCAGGTATACATCGGCAAGCCCGCCCTGTTCGACGAGATCGCGGGCGCACGAGTGCCCGCAGCGCTCGCCAGGGTGAACGCACAGCTGGTCGCTGCCGGACGCACCACGATGATCGTGCGCCGGGGCGAGGGTTACCTCGGCGTCCTGGGCGTGCTGGACACGCCGCGGCCCCAGGCGACCGGCGTCATGGCGCGGCTGCGCGCCATCGGTATCAAGCGGCTGATCATGATCTCCGGTGACAACCAGCGCGTGGCCGAAGCGGTAGCCAAGAGCGTGGGGTTGACCGAGGCGCGCGGCGACCTGCTGCCCGAAGACAAGGTCGGCGTCATCAAAGCGCTGCGCAGCGAGGCGGGCAAGGTTGCAATGGTCGGCGACGGCGTGAACGACGCACCCGCCATGGCCAATGCGACGGTCGGCATCGCAATGGGCGCCGCAGGCTCGCACGCCGCGCGCGAGACGGCCGATGTCGCGCTGGTGGCGGATGACCTCACGAAGCTGCCGTTTGCGGTGGCCCTTAGCCGCAGCACGAGCCGCGTGGTTCGACAAAACCTCTGGGTTAGCCTGGGCGTCGTAGCGGTGCTGATTCCGGCGACGATTGCCGGATTGAGCATCGCCACGGCGGTGATTTTCCATGAAGGCTCGACGCTGCTCGTCGTGGTCAATGCGCTGCGCCTGCTCGCATTCGCGGAGGACGGCGCGTCGGAGGCGACGCGAGCCCCTGCCGTAGCGGCTGCGGCTGCATCCTCGCGAGAACAATGACCGGCGCTCGATCGTGGTCGCCGCGTTTCCCAGGCACGTCGAGCTTGGAGGATCTGATTAGAGCATGGCGACCGATCCGTCCGCATGCTGTCGATCCGACCTTCCGCTTCATGACACTCGACTGGGGCGACGGTATACGCTCTCGGGCTGGTCCATCGCCTTGAACCGATCGTCATTAAATTTCTGCGCTTCACAGGCATGCACGCTGGCGAACGTGTATTTCAACTAGGGTGAAAGGAGAATCCCAATGAAGCAATCTATTGTGCTGTCCCTGGTCTTCGACCTGTCGGTGACCGTTCCTGCCTTTGTTCATGCCCTATCGTCCGGAGGGATGAAAGGCATGGCCATATGAAAGGCAAGGACTCGGGTACGAAAACCGGGAGCGCCGTACCCAACGGCGTCGGCGTAGTGAAGAAGGTCGATCCGGCCCTGCGCCTAAAGTGGGCATACGGTCACCGGATTCTGATTTCTCGAATTTTTGTCGCGGGCATGATTGGCATCTGGGCCATGTCGTCGCCGGCCTGGCATGACCTTAGTCGTCCGCTTGCCCATGCGGTCGCCGCGCTTGGGATCGCACTCGCGACTGTGGGTGCATTCGGGCGACTATGGTGCAGCAGCTATATCTCGGGAAACAAGGGTAATCGCCTCGTCACCATGGGACCCTATTCCTTGTGCCGCAATCCGCTCTATTTCTTCACCTTTGTCGGAGGCGTGGGTGTCACCCTGACAACGGAAACCGGCACTCTTCCCGCGCTATTCATCGCCGCTTTCTGGCTTTTTTACCCGGGCGTTATCCGTGCCGAGGAACACTCGTTGCAACTGCTTCACGGCGACGCTTTCGAGGACTATCGAGGCCGCGTACCGGGCTTCTGGCCGACTTTAAGCACTTACCAGGAGCCCGAGCGCTACGAGATTTCCCCGGCGCCGTTCCGCAGATCGCTGTGCGAAGTCGGATGGTTCATCGCGGCAGCGCTAATCATCCATTTCGGGGATGATCTGCCCACTGCTGCGGCGCCCTTTGCTGCTTGGATGATTTTGTACTGAAAGGAGCGTTGATATGAGCTTTCTCGAGAAAATCTTCGGGATGATGGGCGGACATCACGGCCGCTGGCGCGGCGGGCAGCACGGAGGAGGCCATGGTGATTATTACGGCAACCCCACTCCGTCCGGCGCGCCGCCTCCGACCCGCGTTTGTCCCGCATGCCGAGCGGCCAACGCGGCGAATGCCCGGTTCTGCCAGCAATGCGGAATCTCTCTCGCTGCCCAGAAGTGCGGCGGATGCGGCAGCGAGCTCGCGGCGGGCGTGAAATTCTGTCCGCAGTGCGGCGCCCCGCGGGCATGAGTGAGATTCTGTGGCAGGAATTGACCTACGGCCTTACGGACGCGACGCAGTTGATTCATGTGTTCATCCGTCTCACTGCGGCCACGGTGCTCGGCGCAATCATCGGCATCCAGCGCGAGCAGACGGGGAAACCCGCCGGACTTCGCACGCACATTCTGGTCGCGGTCGGCACAACCCTGTTCGTCATTGCGTGCGACGGAGTCGGAATGTCCCTAGAGGGCCAGTCCCGCGTCATTCAAGGGATCGCGACCGGCATTGGCTTCATCGGAGCGGGGGCCATCCTGAAGTTGAGCGAAGAGCGGGAGATTCAGGGTCTGACGACTGCGGCGGGCATTTGGATGACGGCCGCCATCGGCGTTGCGGTCGGACTGGGCAGCTTGGGATTGGCTCTGCTGAGCACGGCTCTGACATGGGTTGTGCTCGCACTGCTCGTGCGGTATGAAGAGCGTATCGCAAAAAAACCGATCGCGGGATTCGTGGCGCGGAATCCACCGGATTGAGCCCCTGCGGGACAGCATGTTCCCGCCCGGTTTGCGTCTGCACGAAACGAGGAGCGGGTCATGAGCATGTTGGTATCGGTCACGAGCCGCAATCGCCGTGCGCTGTGGATCACATTCGGATTGACCTTCGCCTACTTCTGCGTGGAAGTCGTGGGCGGGGTCTTGACCAACAGCCTCGCGCTGCTCGCGGACGCTGCCCACATGCTCACAGACGTGTGCGGACTCGGACTGGCCCTGTTCGCCGCGTGGATGTCCACCAAGCCGTTGACGCCAGCCAAGACCTACGGCTACTACCGAGTCGAAATCCTGGCCGCGCTGACCAACGCTGTCGTGCTGTTTCTGTTGTCGTTTTATATTTTGTACGAAGCCTACGGCCGTTTCCGGGAGCCGCCCGAAGTATCCAGTTTGCCGATGCTGGGCGTGGCAACAGTCGGGCTCGTCGTCAACCTGATCGGCATCTGGCTACTGCGCCGTACGGCGAAGGACAGTTTGAACATGCAGGGCGCTTTCCTCGAAGTCGTCAGTGACCTGCTCAGTTCAGTCGGTGTCCTCGTGGCTGGCGGGATCATGTGGGCTACCGGCTGGTTCTACGCCGACCCGATTTTCAGCGTGGTGATCGGCCTGTTCATCCTGCCGCGCACCTGGAAGCTGATGACACAGGCGGTGAACATTCTGCTGGAAAGCACGCCAGCGCACATCAACCTGGCGGCGGTGGAACGAGCGATGCTCGGCGTCGATGGCGTGGTATCGGTCCACGACCTGCACGTGTGGACCATCACGTCGGGCATCGACGCGCTCAGCGCGCATGTCGTGGTCGCCGAGGGGACGTTGTCGCCAGTCGCGGCGAGCGTAGTGGACCGCCTCGCCGTGGTCCTCAAAGACGAGTTCAAGCTCGGCCACTCGACCATCCAGGCGGAGCCGGCGAGCCGAAAGGCTGTAGAGATGCCGATGTAGAGGACACTGAAAGGATACTGATAGGACAAAGCTATGGACTGGAATGCAGAAGCACTGATGGCGCTACGGATGCTGATCGCCGGGGCGGCGGGCGGGATTGTCGGCCTGGAGCGGGACCGGCACGGGCGTAAAGCAGACGCACCGGGTAATGTCAGCGACCCTCGGGGCACTCACTCAGTTATCGCAGGGCGGTGCGTTCGCGCAGCAGCAGGTCCAGGCGCAGTCGCGCCTGCTGAACGGCGTCTTCGAGTGCACGTTGACACAAGGAATAAGCCGCCAGCAGCCGCCTGCCCTGTCTGTCGCCTTCACGAATCTCGCGTCCCGCTTCGCGCCTTGATTGCGCTTCCTTGAGCTCGTTGTAGGCATCGGTGACCTCATTTTCGAGTTGCCCGAGCCGGGCTATCCGTGCCGTAGAGTCCCGCAGCAACTGCTCGCGGGTCAGCGCGAGGGCACGCAGACCTGCCTCGGTCTCCTGTGGATTCGGCGGGTGTGGCTCAACAACGATTTCCTCGGTGCGTCTGGCATTTACTGCCGGGACATCGCCGTAGACGATCTGTCCGTTCGGAAGAACGGACCTATAGAGGATCCTCTCTTCGGCGAAGGTGGTGAAAGCCACAACCAAGCCGGCAGCGCCGAGCATTGTACGAACAACGTAGCGTTGATAATTCATAGACCCTCATGCTGGGTCACCTTC
Organism: uncultured bacterium; assembly: GCA_965233135.1. Lineage (GTDB taxonomy): Bacteria > Pseudomonadota > Gammaproteobacteria > Burkholderiales > JACQAP01 > JACQAP01. Next base: position 4,311 of record CBDDRM010000218.1, read on the forward strand.
AATGATCGTGTGGCCACCTCTAGTCAATCAATGATGGCCCCCGCGGTGACCGCCCCCGCGACCGCCGTATTGATGCCCGCCGTAGTGGTGCAACCCACCGTGGTACCCGAGATATGGATAACCTAGATAGAGCGGTCCAGAGTAGGCCGGAACTCGATAGCGGCCACTCGCGATTTGCGCTTTGAGACCTTGTTCGCCGCTTGATCGGCCTTGGAGGTAGCGAAGCACGCCGTCGCTGATGCCCGCCGCGCGCTGCGTTTCGAAATCCTGCGGCGACAACACGAACGCGACGCCGCGCTGCTCGATCTGCGAGATTAAGTCATCGTCACTCATCCCCGTGAGGGAAAGGGCGACAACTTCATCGATCCGCAATCCAGCGGCTGCCGTTTCGCTTTTGTTGCGCTGGGCAGAGGCACACCCGACGGTTGTCAAGACTAAAAGCAAAACAATTCCAAATTTTCTGGTCTTCAAATGCGGCTCCCGACCCGTCAAGCTGTAAGGTTTTGAGTCGGCGACGAGGGAATTGTTCCCTGCGGGCATCATGAGCTGCAATTGGCGTACCGGAACGACGCCATGCTGAAGTCGATTTTGCCGCCGCATTGAAGAGCGCTGGGAACGCCGCCGTTGTCTTCGTCGTGCACCGGCGTCATGCGCTCCACGACCGAGGTCGGGAGGTTCCGATACTGCACCGCCTTCGACACCGACAGATGCGGCAGTGTCCCGATCAGCATGTACAACGGATCTCCTGGCGGACACTCTAAAACCAATTGTTTGAAGTTCGAATTTCGTGGGTGGGTCAGTCGGCTCTCTAGTTATGCCACCTGTTCCACGGGCTCGTCGCATTCAAGCATTTGCTCTTCAGTCCCGAAGAGTTTCCAGCGCCTGCCTGGAAAATTAAAACCCTCTTTCGGATTGTTTATATCAACCCCGACGCAAGGCGGGACTTTTTATGGAATGCCACCACGTGATCGGTCTCAAGCCGTATGCCGATGAAGTCGCCGAGTGAGTGGTTGTGATGGCTGGGTACCAGTGACAAAACATTGGCGCCGCTGGCGAGCCTGAGGGTATAGAGGATATCGGCGCCTCGGAACGCCTTATATAAGACTTGCGCCTTGGTCGGGCTGGTGTCGTCGTGTACCACGTCGTCCGGCCGCAGCAGGACTTCAAGTTCAAGCCCTGCCTTCTTGTCCCCTGAGACTAGTGCCGTCACCCGGACTTCTCCATCGAGCACGCCCAGTTCGATCTCGACCTCGCCGCCCTGGGTTACACGCCCCGGCAAAAAAACTCCCTGGCCGACGAAATCGGCGACGAAGCGGTTGCACGGCCGATGATAGAGGTTGTACGCGCTGTCCCACTGCTGGACCCGGCCGTCGGCCATGACACCGATCTCGTCGGCCATCGCAAACGCCTCATGCTGGTCGTGGGTCACCATGATTGCCGTTGAACCCTGGGCCTTTAGGATGTCGCGCACTTCGAAGCTGAGCCTTTCGCGCAGGCCCACGTCCAGGTTGGAAAACGGTTCGTCGAGCAGCAAGAGATCGGGCTGTGGCGCGATCGCGCGCGCGATCGCCACGCGTTGTTGCTGTCCGCCTGAAAGTTCGTGCGGATAGCGCCGGGCCATGTTTTGCAGCCCGGTTACTTCGAGCATCTGGGAAATGCGCTGCCGCCTTTCCGGACCAGGCAGGCGGTGCAGCCCGAAGGCAACGTTGGCCTGCACGGACAGATGGGGGAAGAGCGCGTAGTCCTGGAACACGATCCCGACCCGGCGTTTTTCGGTGGGCACATGCATGGTTGCGGTGCTGACCGGAATGCCGTTCATGCGGATTTCACCGCTTCGAATATGCTCGAATCCGGCGATGCAGCGTAGCACCGTGGTCTTGCCACAACCGCTCGGCCCCAGCAGGCAACCAATGCTGCCCTTGGCGAGCGACATCGACAGCCCGTCGATAACCCCGAGATTGGCGTAAGCCTGTTGTACTCCAACGAGTTCGAGAACGGGTGCCATCGCGTGAAGCCGAATGGTTTTAATCCGCGGCGCGAGTGAGCTGGATCACAGGCAATACGCCGGCAAGCACCAGAACCACCGCTGGTAACGCGGCCCGCTCCCATTGCCCTTCCGAGGTCAGCTCGAAAATTCGAATCGCGAGGGTATCCCAACCGAAAGGCCGCGTCATCAACGTGATAGGCATTTCCTTCAGAACGTCCACGAACACCAATATGGCGGCAGTTGCTAGCCCGCCGCGCAGCATCGGCAGATGCACTCGGCAGAGCAGCCGGACGCCGCCCTGGCCCAGCGCGGTGGCGGCTTCATCGATGCTGCGTGTAATACGATGAAACGCGCTTTCCAGCGGACCGAATCCCACTGCCAGGAAGCGGATCATGTACGCCACTAGCATTGCCGTTACTGAACCCTGCAGCAGTGTACCGGGGGCTATCCCCAGGAAATTGCGCAGCGATGCCGGTATGGCCCGATCTAACCATGCAAAAGCGACGAAGATCCCGACCGCCAACACCGCGCCGGGCACGGCATAACCGATATTGCCGAGTTTGAGCGTGACCCTTGTCATCCGGTCGGGCTGGCGCCGTCCCGAATAGTTCAAAAGCAACGCCGTCGCGGTAATACACAGCGCTGCCAGCGCTCCCAGCGCCAGCGAGTGCCAAACATATTCGAAGTAACGGCTGTCGAAGTCGGTTGGCGTTGCCTTCAACACCCACAACGAAAGTTGCGCGGCCGGAACGACGAAGCTGGCGCAGAAAACCATCGTGCAGGCAGCGAGCGCGCCGAATCTGTGTCCGCCGGCCAATGCGATGCGGGGTGTCTCGCCGCCGGATTGTGCGGAGGAAAAGCGCATGCGCATTCGCGTCTGGTGTTCCACAAGCAGCACTACGAGAGCGATCAGTATGAGAATGGACGCAACCTGCGAGGCTGCGGTTATCGAGAACAGCCCGTACCAAGCCTTGTAGACGCCGGTAGTTAATGTGTCGTAGTTGAATACTGCTACTGTGCCGAAATCCGCCAGCGTCTCCATCACCACCAGCATTAGACCGGCGGCAATCCACGGCCGCGCCATGGGAAGGGCCACACGTAGGAATGCCTCGCAAGAGGTTAGTCCGAGCGCGCGGCCGGCTTCCAGCATGCGCTTGCCTTGGGTGCGGAACGCATTGCGCGCAAGCAGGAATACATAAGGATACAGCGCCAGTGTCATGGCCAGTACCACGCCGCCGCGGCTGCGGATCTGTGGGAACCACGGCAGACCCGAACCGGTTAATGATCTCAATCCGCTTTGTAGCGGACCGGTGAAATCGAGCAGGCCGATGGCGACAAAACCGATGACATACGCCGGCATCGCCAAAGGCAGCAGCAGCGCCCATGAAAAGAATCTGCGACCCGGAAAATCGCATACCGCCGTGAGCCACGCCAGGCCGACCCCAAGCACCGCCGTGCCGGCAGCCACCGCGAGCGCGAGTATGATTGTATTGGCGACGAGTTCACCGAGAATGGTCGCGGCAAAGTGCCGCCAGACCTCATCGGCTGGTGTCAGAAACGAGGAGAAGATTACCGCGATCGGCGCCAGCACCAGCGCGGTGACTATCAGCGGGAACAGGCGCGCGGCACTCATTTCGCGAGCCGCTGCAGAACGGTAGCCCGATCAGCGATAACCTGCCCGATCCATGAGGCGCACCGCAGCAGCTTGCAGTTCACCGGCTTTGGCGACATTGATGTTGTTCTGTTTGAAGCTGCCCCAGCCCGCTACGACCGGGTGCGGCCGGACCTCTGGATTGGCCGGGTACTCCAAGTTGGCGCCGGCGTAAAGACTTTGGGCGGTTACCGAAGACAGCCATTCCAGCAGCTTGACTGCACCTTGAACATTCTTTGCGTATTTGGTCACACCGGCACCCGACACATTGACGTGAACCCCCGATCCGGACTGATTCGGCCAGAAAAGCGCGAGCGGCAGGTCCGGCGATTTTTCAATCAGGCGTCCGAAGTAATAGGTGTTGGTTATTCCGACATCGCATTGCCCCGCGGCGATGGCTTCCATCATCTTGGTGTCGTCTGAGAATACCGGCGCAGCGAGGTTTCCGACCCAGCTACGGACGATCTGCTCGGTTTTCGCTTCGCCGTGCTCGGCTAGCATCATCGCCACCAACGACTGGTTGTAGACTTTCTTTGATGTACGCAGGCACAAACGGCCTTTCCAGGCTGCGCTTCCGAGGTCCTCGTAAGTGTTGAGCGCCGCCAGTTTGACTTTACCGGTGTTGTAGACGATGGTACGAGCCCTTATCGAAAGACCAAACCAAAGCCCTCTCGGGTCACGCAAATGCGCGGGAATGTTCGCTGCAAGGGTCTTCGATTTTGTTGGTTGCAGCAACGCCAACTGGGATGCCTGCCAGAGATTGCCGGCGTCCACCGTGAGCAGCATATCGGCCGGCGTATCCGGTCCTTCGGCCTTCAGCCGTTCCATCAGCGCACCTTCCTTGTCGGAGACGAATTTCACCGTAATCCCGGTATCACGAGTATAGGCGTCGAACAAAGGCCGGATAAGCTGCTCGATGCGCGCAGAGTAAACCACGACCTCGTCGGCGGCCGCCGACGAGGTGCACATCGTGCATGCTGCTGCCAGAGCGATTTTCAGATAATTCAAGGCAACCCCTCTACTTGTTCATAAATGAACCGTGTCTGTTGTCGACGCGACCCTAAAAAACTGCCGATGAACACGACTGTTAGCAGCGCCTGCATCGGCAGTCTCTGAATTCTCGGATAGATGGGTAGGATTGGCTGAAATTTCCCGATGGTGAGAGTCAGAACTCGTATTTAGCGCCGACCTGAAAGAGCCGTGGCATGGCTGTCTGTATCCCGCGCGTACGGTCGACTATGTAGTCCTTGTCGGCGATGTTCTTCACGGCGACGAACAAGGACAGGCGCTGCTGCTTCGGATGGTAGCTGAGTGCGGCGTTGAAGATCGTATAAGCGTCGATGATCCCGGTCTGTCCGTTGCCGTTGGCGGACGCCGCAGCGGTGTTGGCGAAATCGCTGAATTGTTCGGAGACGTAGACGGTCTCGAGTTGGGCATCCCAGCCGGCGGGTGCGATGTATCCCAGTGTGACTGTCGCTTGCCGTTTTGGCGCATACGGCAGGCGGTTGCCAGCGTTGGCGCCGGGAATCTGGGCGCCCGTGTCGACCCGTCGGAACGGCGTCTCGATCCGGGCAGCCGGTAGCCACGTCAGGGCAGCTTGAACGTAGATGTCCGGCGAGATTTCGAACAGGGGGGCGAAGTCTAGGCGGGTCGAAAGCTCCAGGCCCTGGTACAGCGCCTCGCCGGTAGCGAGCGGCGTGCTGCCGCCGGCGATGCTGCCGACCAGAACCTGGTTGGAAAAGTCATTGCGGAAATAGGTGGTCTGGACGTTGGCTCCCGGGCGCAGATTGGCCCGAATACCAAGTTCGAAGTTGACACTCTCTTCCGAGCCCACGTCGACGCTGGTACCGCTGTTGGTTATGAGGTCTTCGTTGCGCGGCGGAGTGAAGCCCTTGTGTACGCCGGAAAAGAACGTCAAATTGTTGATCGGAGTATAAGTCGTGCCCAGACCGGGAATAACTTCGATTAGGCTGTCGCGGCCGCTCGCGACGGTGAGATTGTTGGTGCGTTCGTTCTCGATGTACTCAACACGCACCCCCGGTGTCACGGTCCACTTGCCCAACAGAAAGCGATTTTGCGCGAAGGCTGAATACGCGTCGGTGCTGCGATCATTATCCTCAACGAGCGTGCCACTGCGCGCGGTTGGCGAAGTGCCGTTGAGTTGGCGTCGGTCCTGAGTCTCGAAATGGCCGCGTACACCCATATCTAGTTCGCTAGCCACGCCGAAAGCCGCATAGTTAACGCGCAGTCGGGGTTCAACTCCCCAAGTATAGTATTTGCGAAGACGCCCCTGGATTGAGCTGCAACTGTCGGGATTGACAGCGGTCCCGGCGATACGAGCATTTGTGAAGGCCGCGCCGCACTGGCTATCGGACGTGGTGCTAGCCTGACGCCACCAATCACGGCTGAATATCGCGCCATAGAGGTTGGTCGTGAGTTTCAAGTCGTCTGAAAATAGCACTTCGTGAGTAACTGAAGCACCAAAACGCTCGGCATCGAAAAAGTCATTCTTGAACGGGTTGTAACGGGCACCGAAATTGCGATACTCGGCATCGGTCAAGCCCGAGTAGGTGATGTTCGAGTCTTCGGTGTAATAGTTCGCGCGCAACGTCAATGCATGTCCTCCGCCCAGATCCAAGAGCGACTTAAGGTTCAGGTCGTTGAGTTCGGAATCGATATTGTCTCGGGCGCCATCCCCTTGTTTGCGCGTGTAATCCAGAAGGACGTTGTTCTGCCCATAACGCACATGGGCATTCAGATAGTCCCGATTGCCTGCGGCGAGAGCGACGCCACCGTCACGATTGTGCGCCGGGACTGGTGTGATGTAGTTGATAACTGCCCCGGCAGTCTGTGGGCCGAACATGATTTGCCCGGCTCCTTTCATTACTTCTATGCGCTCGAAACGGTCGATAGGCGGGTGATAGTAGCTAGCATTGTCGCCATAGGGCGCATACGCGAGAGGGATGCCGTCTTCGAGCAACAATACTTTGGTGGAACGTGTTGGATTGAGGCCGCGCACACCGATATTCGGACGAAGGC
>CBDDRM010000219.1:0-6094 GCA_965233135.1 uncultured bacterium
GATGAGCGCAGGATCGTCCAGGTGTTGTTGAACCTGGTCGGCAATGCCATCAAGTTCACAGAAGCGGGCGAAGTCTGCATCCGTGTGCGCATGTCGGGCGGTGCATTTCTGGTGTCCGTATCCGATACCGGACCCGGCATCGCGGAAGACCAGCATCGGAAGATCTTCGAAGAATTCCAGCAGGTCGATAGTTCCTCTACGCGTAGCAAGGGCGGCAGCGGACTGGGGCTGGCCATCGCGAGGAAGATCGTGGAGATGCACGGCGGGTCGATCTCGGTGGATTCACGGGTCGGAAAGGGTTCGATATTCACTTTCACTATTCCGGTGCGGATCGAAACGCAGGTGGCAGCCTGAGGATTGACTTCAAGGAGGCGACGACATGGGCAAACGCATTCTGGTCATCGAGGATCAGGAAGACAACCGGCAGATCATTCGCGATCTGATGAGCGCGAATGGTTATGAGCTCATCGAGGCGGTAACCGGAGAGCAGGGGCTCGAAATGGTCGCGCGCGAGCGGCCGGACCTGATCCTGATGGACATCCAGCTTCCCGGGATCGACGGCTACGAGGTAACGCGCCGCATCAAGGCGGATCCGAAATTTCGCAGCATTCCGGTCATCGCCGTAACTTCCTATGCGCTCAGCGGTGATGACAAAAAAGCGTTCGCAGCGGGATGCGATGGGTATGTGACCAAGCCCTACAGTCCGCGTCTGCTGCTCGCCAAAATCAACGAGTATCTGGCGCCGGTCTGAACGACCATGCAGTCTCCGCCGCGCATTCTGGTCGTGGACGACAATCCGGCCAATGTCGAGATCCTGCGCATGCGGCTCGAAGCCCAGGGCTACGAGATCAAAACCGCCGCCGATGGGGAAGAGGCGTTGACGGCGGTCCGTACCCATCACCCCGATCTGATTCTGCTCGACGTGATGATGCCGAAGCTCGACGGTGTCGAGGTGTGCCGGCGGTTACGAGCCGACACGTCGCTGCCGTTCATTCCCGTTGTCATCATCACGGCCAAGTCGGACTCGAAGGATGTCGTGGCGGCACTTGACGCCGGCGCCGACGAGTATCTGACCAAGCCGGTGGATCAGGCGGCGCTCGGTGCGCGGGTCAAGTCGATGCTGCGTATCAAGGCATTGCAGGACACCGTGCATGGACAATCCGCACAGCTCCAGGAATGGAACCTGAAGCTGGAGCAACGCGTCTCCGATCAGGTTACGCAGCTGGAGAGGCTGGGGCGCCTCAAGCGCTTCTTTGCCCCGCAGGTGGCGGACCTGATTCTGGCAGGCGGCGCGGACGATCCCTTGAAAAGTCATCGGCGCGAGGTGGCAGTCGTGTTTCTCGATCTGCGCGGTTTCACGGCGTTTGCGGAAACCAACGAGCCGGAAGAAATCATGGATGTACTGCGCGAGTATCACGCGGAAATGGGGCAGGTGATCTCTGCCCATGAAGGCACGCTCGAACGGTTTGCAGGTGATGGCATGATGGTATTTTTCAACGATCCGGTTCCGGTGCTCGACGCAGCCGCACGGGCTGTTCGCATGAGCGTTGCCATGCACGAGCGGCTTGCACCTGTCACCGGAAAGTGGCGCAAGCGTGGCATCGATCTCGGTTTCGGTGCGGGGATCGCGCAGGGATTTGCAACGATCGGGGCCGTCGGTTTCGAAGGCCGCTGGGATTATGGCGCGATCGGGACCGTAACGAACCTCGCAGCTCGGCTTTGCGGTGAGGCCAAGCCCGGGCAGACGCTGATCTCCCAGCGTGTGCTCGCATCGGTAGAAGGTCTGGCCGAAACGGAAGCGATCGGCGACCTGGTGCTCAAGGGTTTCCTGAAGCCGGTGCCCGCCTATAACGTGATCAGACTTACCGCATGAGCCGATCGATTGCGTGTTCCCAAAAAAAGGCCCGCCATCAGAGCGGGCCGAAACCGGGAGAGTCTGGTTCAGTTGGATTCGGTGGAAGCCACGTGGACCGGCTTCTGTGCCTGGGGCAGGCAGCGGATCTTGTCGTCGATGATCACGCAGCGGCTGTTGCCGTTGAGGCTGAAATCGATGCGCTGCTTGCCGTCTTCGATTGATACGCGGTAGCGGTCTTCGGCAAAGCTGGAGGTGCTCGACAGGGCGGCGGCGATGAGCAGGGTGGTGAGCAGTTTGTTCATGACCGTTCCTCCTTAAAGCGTTTGCGTTGGAGAAACTTTACGGCTGCAGGGGGTGCCCGCGCGCTGCACTCTGACCGCTGAAACGTGTGATTTATTCACACGGGCCATGCCTGCAGGCGCAGCTTTCAGAGGACATTCAGGCAGCCGAGCGGGGCCGTGCCGCTGGTATTGAGCCGCCCGCCGGCGGAGATTCCGCTGATGCCGTGCGGGTGAGCCAGCGCAATGCAATCAAAGGCGGGCCTGCCGGCCCCGGCCTGCACCGCGGATTGCTCGGCGGACGCCTGGCGTTCAGGGCCGGTCCACAGGCGATCGACCACCAGAGCAGCCACGGCCAATTGCAATGCGATCAATACCGACCAGAGCAGTTCCTTATCCATGATCAGTCCCTCCTTGATCTGTGAAATATTCACGCTTGACTGGCGTTCAGGCCTTGATGCGGCCGGGTTCCGCGGCGCCGCAGATGCCTGACAGAAGGCAATCGAGCTGCTGACGTGAAGAATCCGAACCAACCCTGATCGACTTCTGGTTGCGATCCTCGCCACAGGGTCGCAGGGCAAGCGATCCCGCATCCTGGTTCGAGCAGTGGATGACGCGTTGCGCAGCAGGCTGTGAACGCTCGGTTGCGCCACCAACGGCTTCGGCAGGCTGGGCCTGCGCAATGAGCCCCGGGCAACCCAGCAGCGCGACCATTATGTAAATCCCTGTCGATTTGTGCATGGCATCTCCTTAAGTGCGTTGGTTTCGAAACCTCCGAAAGCAATGCCAGCGTAGTCCGGCCGAAGGGTTTGATCCCGTACGTTTTACGGTGCTTTGATGTGACAAATTACCGCGCTGCTCTGGCAGCGGCGCCAGGAGGTTGCCATCCGCCTTGTTCTCAATGGCTTATCGGCGCAGAATTTCGGCCGCTGACCCGAACCTGCCTGGGAGAAAAAGTGATGTCCGTCTCGATCGACGATGGCGCGCAGTTATGGAGTCTTCCGCCGGAGCATATGAAGGCGCTGGGGGAGCAAGGAACCGTCAAGGCCTATCCCAAGAACACCATCATTGTGAGCGAGGGGGAGCGCAGCGAATCGCTGTTCATCATTCTTTCGGGGAAGGTCAAGGTTTTCCTCGCCGACGAGGAAGGCAAGGAGATCCTGTTGAGCACGCAAGGGCCCGGCGAATACTTCGGAGAGATGATTCTGGACGAAGGGCCGCGCTCCGCGTCGGTGATGACGCTGGAGCCGTCGCGCTTCGCGGTCATTACCACCGATCAGTTCAAGCAGTTCCTCGCAAAGAATCCGGAGATCGGGCTCGAACTGGTCAAGAGCCTGATTCATCGCGTGCGCGCGCTGACCAAGACCGTCGGCAATCTTGCTTTGCTCGACGTGTACGGCCGGGTCGCGCGTCTGCTGCTTGACCTGGCGACCGATGTGGATGGCCGGCAAGTCATTTCCGGGCATCTCACGCAGCAGGATATGGCGAGCCGCGTCGGTTGTTCGCGCGAGATGATCAGCCGCATCATGAAGGACCTGCGGGTAGGCGGCTATATAAAGATGAATGGCGACGAGATCATCGTCGCCAAGACGCCGCCGCGCAACTGGTGACTCGCGCGGGCTGGTGAATTTTCACCAGTTTCAGCGTTAATCCTCACGGGATTAGCAGAGCCCTCCTCGCTATTCTGGACTCGTGGGCATGTGCTCACGCCTTCCCGCGAGGAGTGTTATGAAAGCTCAACTGAAATCCACCGTAGTTTCCCTGGTCGGCGCATTGTTCGCCGCCGCCGCCTTCACTGCCGCCGCTGACCCGGTTCGCGCAGGGGCTCCTTCCGACAAGCCCGCCCGTGCGCTCGACGAAGACCGCGTCAGATCGCAAGGCGTCACCAACAAGCCCGGCCGCGCGCTCGACGAGCAATCGGTTCGTGCCCCAGGCGAAAGCAACAAGCCCGGCCGTGCGATCGACGAGCATAGCGCCGTCAAGTCCGCAGGGGTCACCGGAAAGCCGGGACGTCAACTCGATGATGGTGCAGTCAAGGCGCCGGGCAAATCCGACCGGCCCAGCCGCGCGATCGATGAGCGTACGCCGGTCAATTCCGCCGGGACGTCGAACAAACCGGGCCGTCAGCTCGACGATGGTACGGTCAAGACTCCGGGCGCATCCGACAGACCCAGCCGCGCAGTTGACGAAAGTACCGTGCGCACCAGCAAGAACCGCAAACCCCATGCGCGAGGCATCGAGAAGCAGGACGTCACGGCAAAAGGTGCCAGCAAGGAACCCGGTCGCAAGCTGGAGAAGGACAAGAACTAAACTTGGCAGTCCCGCGAAAAGCCGGCCTTGGTGGCCGGCTTTTTTTTGACCAATCAGCCGATCGCGCTCATGCCGTGCCGATTATTTCTGCGCGGATTCTCGCTCCAGAAATCGTTTCGCGTGTTGCACGGCCGGGCGTTGCGTGTCCCCTCGCTTACAGTTCGCAAGCAGCTGCCGATAATATGCGGCCGCTTTATCCCGGCTCCCGGCGACATCAGCAGCCTGCGCCGCGCCGTACAGTGCGTTCAACCGATTGGGTGTCCCGCGCAGCGCGGCTTCGTACTCCACCAGGGCCTGCTCGGGGCGCTGCATTTCCAGCAGAAGATCGGCGAGCAATTCGCGCGAAGGCAGGAGCTGGCCCGGCGTGATGGGATGTTTATAGGTCGAGTCTTCCAGGTCCGCGGCGGCGCGCATCAAGGTCAACGCTTGTTCGCCGTTGCCTTTCGCCCACTCCAGCCACGCCTGTGCTGCCTGATGCTGCACTTGCGCCTGCTTCGCCCAGTACGCCTGCTTTGCTTGCGACAGTGCATCGCGCAGTTCGCCCAGCTTCGCAATGTCCTTTTCGGCCGCCGCGACCGATCCGGTGCGGGCCGCACCCAGTGCGCGCACGTAATGGGTCAGCGCCTGCGTGCCCGGAAAAATGCTCGGTAGCGGCGTGAGTGCCGCCGCTTCCGCCCAGGCGCGGCGCTCGACGGCGAAACGCGCCGGCGCGGCGGCCAGGGCATAGTCGATGGCTAACGTGCGCTTCTCCTCGATCTTCACGCTCTCGAGTTGTTGCACCACGCTGGCTGCAGCCTGGTCCTGCGCCCCTTGCAGGTATGCGTAGACCAGATAATCCATGGTATGCAGCTCTTCCTGTATCCAGGCGAGGCGTCTTGCCGCGGCGTTGGCCGCCAGATTGGATTGGATGGAATCCTGCCAAAGCCCCACGGCAATGAACGTGTGCGAGGGCATGTGCAGCGCATGCGGAACGGATTGGGCGATTTGCCCGTAATGGCGGGCGGCATCGAGTGCGCGAGAGGCGAGTTCCGGATAGTCGTATGCGTGAATCAGATAATGCGCAATGCCTGGATGATTCGGCAGCTTCGCATAGAGCGCATCGAGAATCGCGCCGCTGGTGAGCTGATTGCGATACGTCTTGTCATTCGGATCCGCCGTGGCTTGCAAGGCGAGAGCATAAAAGGCGGCTGCCTCGGTATCGTCGGGATTGCTTCGATAGACCCGTTCGATGGCTTTCTCATAGGCGAGCGCCCGGGATTTGTGATCGACGGTCTCGAAGTCCTCGTAGAACGCACCGATGGCCGCCACGTAGCCTCGCTCGCGACCGGTTCTGGGTCCCAGGGTGCGGGCCTTCTCGACAGCAGCCCGGCCTTGCAGCAGCGATTCCCTGGTTGGTGGGAACCAAAGGGGGTACCACGTCGACATGGCGATGCCCCAGTAGCCCATTGCACAATCCGGATCGAGTTGCGTGACTTTGCCGAAGGACCGCAGCGCCGCGGGATAGTAAAATGAATGCAGAATAGCTACCCCGCGGTTGAATTCCTCCTGCGCCGCAGCCGTGCATGAAATGGGAAAACTGACTTCGCCGAGCCGTTCGGGTGTGCCGGTGGGAATTCGCTCGTCTTCATGAGCGTACGCGCCAGAGCTCGCA
>CBDDRM010000220.1:0-13335 GCA_965233135.1 uncultured bacterium
ACCCTGTCGCATATCAGGCGCCGTCACGGATTCGCCCTGACGGATCCCGGCACGGATCTGGTCGGCGCGCTCAATGAGACCAACTACTGCATCTGGTGCCACGAGCAGGAAAGAGATTCGTGTTCGCATGGCTTGAAGCAAAAGCCTGCAACGCCTGACGCGCGGCCGGCGTTCAAGACCACGGTATTCGGCGTGCCGCTCGCAGGTTGTCCATTGGAAGAGCGCATATCGGAATTCCAGAAGCTCAAGAGCGAAGGCGTCGCGGTGGGCGCGCTCGCGATGATTACGCTGGACAATCCGATGGCCGCGGCGACCGGCCATCGCATCTGCAACGATTGCATGAAGTCCTGTATCTATCAGAAGCAGGAACCCGTGAACATCCCGCAGGCGGAGACACGCACGCTCAAGGATGTACTCGAACTTCCCTGGGGCTTCGAGATTTACTCGTTGCTCACGCGCTGGAATCCGCTCGATCTGCGTCGGCCGTTCCCGCACGCTGCAAGCGGCCGGCGCGTGCTGGTCGCCGGTCTGGGGCCTGCCGGATTCACGGTCGCCCATCATTTGATGAACGATGGCCACACCGTGGTTGCGGTAGACGGCCTCAAGATCGAGCCGTTGCCGCCGGACATATCCGGGGTGGATGCCAGCGGAAAGCGCACCCCATTTGAACCGATCCACGACGTGGAAATGCTGTACGAGTCGCTCGATGATCGCGTGATGGCGGGCTTCGGCGGTGTGGCCGAATACGGCATTACGGTGCGATGGGACAAGAACTTCCTGAAGCTCATCCGCCTTTTACTGCAGCGCCGGGAGCAATTCATGCTGTTCGGAGGCGTGCGCTTCGGCGGCACGCTGGATGTGGACGGGGCTTTTTCACTGGGGTTCGATCACGTCGTGCTGGCGGCGGGCGCAGGGCGCCCCACCGTTCTCGATATCCCTAACGGCCTCGCTCCAGGGGTACGCACCGCCTCGGACTTCCTGATGGCGCTGCAGTTGACGGGTGCGGCGAAGAACGATTCGATCGCCAACATGCAACTGCGGCTGCCGGTCGTAGTGATCGGTGGCGGCCTGACCGCAGTCGACACGGCTACCGAGTCGCTCGCCTATTATCCGCTGCAAGTCGAGAAATTCCTGCGCCGCTACGAAACACTGTGCGCCGAAGGTGGGGAAGAAAAAGTTCGCGCCGCGTGGAGCCTGCCCGAGCGCCAGATCGCGGACGAATTTCTGGCCCACGCACGCGCGATCCGCGCCGAACGCGCCAGCGCCGCCGACGCCGGGCGCGAACCGCATGTGCTCGAATTGCTGAAATCCTGGGGCGGCGTCACGCTTGCCTACCGCAAACGCCTGGTCGACAGCCCTTCTTACACGCTCAATCACGAGGAAGTCGAGAAGGCTCTGGAGGAAGGCATTCGCTTTGCCGAGAATCTGACGCCGGTTGCCGTCGTCACCGACGAGTTCGGCTACGCGAGCGGCCTGACGGTCAGCGGGCATCGCACGCTGGCCGATGGCAGCACCGAACAGTTCGAAACAACCCTGCCGGCGCGTAGCGTGCTGGTCGCCGCCGGCACGCAGCCCAACACTGTGCTTGCGCGCGAGGACGCGCGCCACTTCACCCTCGATGGGCGCTACTTCCAGGCGTGCGATACATCCGGCCATCCAGTCCGCCCCGAGAAAAGTGCCAAGCCCGCCACGCCGCAGGTGCTGCTGTCGCGTCGCGAAGACGGCCGGTTCGTAAGTTTTTTTGGCGACCTGCATCCTTCGTTCTTCGGGAACGTCGTCAAGGCAATGGGCAGCGCCAAACAAGGCTATCCCGTGATCAGCAGCGTGCTCGCTACGGTACAACCGGCCTCGAGTACCAGCGACAGCGAGTTTTTTGCGCACCTGAATGGCGAACTGCGAGCCACCGTGCACGAAGTCATCCGGCTCACGCCAACCATTGTCGAGGTGGTCGTGCGCGCGCCTCGGGCCGCCCGTCAGTTCCAACCCGGCCAGTTCTATCGCTTGCAGAATTTCGAAACGCTGGCGAACACGGTGGACGGCACTCGGCTCGCCATGGAAGGTCTTGCTTTGACTGGCGCCTGGGTGGACCGGGAGCAGGGCCTCGTATCCACGATCGTGCTGGAAATGGGCGGCTCATCCGACCTGTGCGCGTTGCTCAAGCCCGGCGAACCGGTGATTCTGATGGGCCCGACCGGATCGCCCACCGAGATCCATGCGCACGAAACGGTGGCGCTGGTCGGTGGCGGCCTGGGTAACGCAGTGCTGTTTTCGATCGGGCAGGCACTACGCGCGGCCGGGTCGCGCGTGCTCTACTTTGCGGGCTACAAGAAGCTCATCGACCGCTACAAGACCGACGAGATCGAAGCAGCAGCGGACGTGGTCGTCTGGTGCTGTGACGAGGCCCCCGGGTTTGCGCCGGGGCGCCCCGGCGACCGCAGTTTCGTGGGCAATATCGTTCAAGCGATGGCGGCGTATGCCAGTGGCAAGCTGGGCGAGCAGGCCATCGCGCTGCAAAGCGTCGATCGCATCATCGCGATCGGGTCCGATCGGATGATGGCGGCGGTGGCCGCGGCCCGGCATGGGATCCTCGCGCCAAATCTCAAGCCGCATCATTTCGCGATCGGTTCCATCAACTCGCCGATGCAGTGCATGATGAAAGAGATTTGCGCGCAATGCCTGCAGCCTCAGGTTGATCCGGCGACCGGAGAGCGATCGTACGTGTTCTCCTGTTTCAATCAGGACCAGCCGCTCGATCGCGTCGATTTCGCGGGGCTGGCGGCGCGCCTGACGCAGAACTCGGTGCAGGAGAAACTGACCTCGCATTGGATCGAACGATGTCTGACCCATACGCACGCACGCTCGGTCTGAGCGTTTAGTACTGCGTGAGCGCCACTCTCGTCGAAGCAATCGATGCGTTGCTGCCGCAAACCCAATGCACCAAATGCGGCTACGACGGCTGTCGTCCTTATGCCGAAGCCCTGGCAAGGGGCGAGGCAGCCATCAACCAGTGTCCGCCGGGCGGCGCTGCCGGCGTGCGCAAACTCGCGCGCCTGCTCGAACGTCCCGAGTTGCCACTGAACCCATCGAACGGTGTCGAAACGCCGCGCGCGGCCGCGCTGATCGACGAATCGCGCTGCATTGGCTGCATGCTGTGTATCAAGGCCTGTCCGGTGGATGCCATCATGGGCACCGCCAAACGCATGCATACCGTGCTGACCGAGTCGTGCACGGGTTGCGAATTATGTGTCGCGCCCTGCCCGGTTGACTGTATAGACATGATCGACCTGACCACGCTTGCACAACGCGGCAATCTCCACGCCGCCGCATTGACGCGGCAATCGGTCGAGGAGATGGCCGCGATTGCCCGCACACGCTTGCGCTTTCACCAATATCGCACTGCGCGAGAACACGACGGGCGTGCTCAACGACTGGCGCACAAAGCGAGTGACAAGCTTGCCCAACCGGAGGGCGTGCCGCAAGACCACGACCTGCTCCGCAAGAAAGCCACCATTCGGGCCGCCATCGAGCGCGCAAGGGCGCGTGCGCTCGGCCCGGACAAATCATGAATGCGCAGAAACGCAGCGAAATCTTCCGGCGGCTGCGCGAGGCCAATCCGCACCCGACTACCGAATTGTCCTATCGCACGCCGTTCGAATTACTGATCGCGGTCATACTATCGGCGCAAGCCACCGACAAGAGCGTCAACGTGGCCACTTCGCAACTGTTCAAGCAAGCCGATACGCCGCAGAAACTTCTTGCTCTCGGTGAAAACGGGTTGATCCCTTATATTCAGCGCATCGGCCTGTACCGCACCAAGGCCAGGAACGTCATCGCCACGTGCGCCATACTCGTCGAGCGCTTCGAGGGCAATGTTCCGCCGAATAGAGAAGCCCTGGAAAGCCTGCCAGGTGTAGGGCGCAAGACCGCCAACGTGATCCTGAATACTGCTTTCGGCCAACCGACGGTTGCCGTGGACACCCATATTTTCCGGGTCGCCAACAGGACCGGCATCGCGCCGGGAAAAAACGTCGCAGACGTGGAGCGACGCCTGCTGAAACTGCTGCCGGCTGAATTCCTGCAGGATGCGCACCACTGGTTGATCCTTCATGGACGTTACGTGTGCAAGGCTCGGCGCCCCGACTGTCCGACCTGCATGATCCGCGACCTGTGTGAATTCAAAGCCAAGACAAAAGCAGATGTTCAATCCGTCGCGCACTGATGCTCGTCGATTCTTCTTCGACACCTGGCGCAAGTATCGCGCGCAGGCACCCCTGGAAGGCCTCGAGAACACCGCGCTCGAAATCATCCTGCTGCATCCGGAGCACCAGGCATTGCTCGATGACGAGCAGCGAAATCTCGACCGGGACTTTCCCCCACAGGACGGCACGGTCAACCCGTTCCTGCACCTGTCGTTACATATGGCCGTCGCCGAGCAATTGTCCATCGACCAGCCACGGGGAATCGCAGCCGCGTACCGGGAACTCGCGGCCCGCCATGCCACGACGCACGATGCCCTGCACGTCGTACTGGAATGCCTCGGAGAAATCGTATGGAGAGCCCAGCGGGAGCATTGTGCCCCTGATGAAGCTGCATACCTCGACTGCCTGCGCCGGAGCAATCACTGAACAGTCCGTAGGGAAACAAAATCGGAAAACAAAAAAGGAGCCAGTGGCTCCTTTTTTAGTCCCAACAGAACAGACAGGGATCAGTACTTGACCGCGAGATCTCCCTGGAGACCCGCGAAGTATGCCGCCAGGTCCTTGATATCCTCTTTGGAAAGGTTCTGTGCAAGGGGGTTCATGATCGGGTTCTTGCGCTTGCCGGATTTGTAATCCCGCAGGGCCTTTTCCAGATAATCGCGCGGCTGGCCGGCCAGCTTGGGGTATTCGGGCATGATCGGCGTATTGCCGTCCGGGCCGTGACAACTCGCGCACAGCGCAGCTTTCTCCTTGCCCTTTGACGCATCCGCTGCCTGCGCGGGGCCTGTCGCCGCCAGGCTGGCCAGAGCAATCATCGCAATCCACCACTTGTTCATAGCATCCCTTTTTTCGACTGTCTTGCGGATTACTTGCCCGAATAATAGGCCGCCAGATCCGCCATGTCCTGGTCGGTCAGGCTCGCTGCAATCGCCTTCATGGTCGGGTGCTGGCGATCGCCCGATTTGTAGGCTTTCAGCGCGCTGACGATGTAACCGGCATTCTGGCCCCCGATCTTGGGAACGTGATAGGTCTCCGGATAAGCCGTGCGAAAGCCTGAAATACCGTGGCAGCCGGCACACATCGCATTCTTGGCCTTGCCCGCGGCCGCGTCACCCTCGGCATACAACGGCGCTGCCAGAAACGACAGGACAATGGACAGACCGGCAATCGAGACAGTGCGGATCTTCATAGCGTGAAACACCCCGGTAAACTTTTTCCCGCCCGGAATATGGGGCAGGATTCAAAAAACCGCGCAACTTTATCCGAAGCGCGTTGGTCGGTCAACGCTGGCGGCGCGTGCCCATTCAGCCTCCTGGCAACGGCTCGCCTTCACGAATATTCACCGAATGGCTGAATTTGCGATCGTGCGTATCCTCGACTTCGATTTTGAGCTCGCCTTTTTCCTCGGGGGTGAAGAAAAAGCGGAAATTCGGATTGTCCGACAACGAGAAATTCACCTCCGCATCCATCACTGTCTTGCCGCCGTAGGTGACTTTGACATTGCGCACGAATTGCGCGACGTCGCCTTCCTGGAAGTTGGCGGCCAGCGGTGATTCGTTCGGATGGCGCACAAGCAACTGCACGAGATTGGGCTTGTGGTAGGTAATTGTTTCATCGTCGAAGCGCAGTTTCATCTTGCCCAGCAGCGATTCAGAGAGCTTTTTGCCATTGGGAGCGGAACAACCGCCCGCGGCCTTGACCCAGCGCTGCGCCATGTAGAGCCTGCCGTCGTTCATTTCGGCCACGGCCCGCACGAAGCTGTAATCCTCGAAACGCAGCCGCGTCTCGACCTGCGCGCGGCCGCTTTCCGGCGTGAAGTGAAAAACACCGGCCGCGGGCGCCGGATTACGCTCGACGATCAGATAAATCGACTTGATGTATTCCGTTGGCGTCTGGTCGATCTGTGCCTTGACGACCACAGGGACCGTGGACGCATCGTCCGCGCGTCTGTTCAGATAAACGCGGATGATGTCTCGCGTGTCGGGATTAATAACCCGGTCAGCGAACATGAGTTGCTTGATCGGTGTCCAGTATTGGCTCTGCGCCGGATCGGGTTCGGCAAACTCGTTGGCCGAAACGGGCGCGCCTGCAAAAGCCAGCAGGCAGGCGACCAAGCTCAAATAGTGTTTCATCCCTCGTGCTCCTGCCATTCAGTTAGGAGGTCCAGTATACCCTTCATCGCACGCACCGGACTTGACAGCGTTATTCCCACTCGAGTTCAGTGTAGGCCGTCGTCACATTGCGTCGATGGAACAATTCGAACGCCGCCCATTTGCCTGCCTCCGAGCGACCGACTTCGTCCGTTGCTTCCTGGATGGTCTTGCGATTGCGTAACGCGGCGCGTGTTTCATGCAGGATCACGCTCAGATAGCGATGCTGTGCGTCCAGAGGCTGCGGCCAGGGCAAGTCGCTGCGGCCATGGCCGGGAACGTAGTGATCTGCTGCGATGGTGCGAAGCGACTGCATCACGCCGAGAAAGCCGGTGATGGTGCTGTCGATGACCGGCGTGTGCTCGACGAATAGCAGGTCGCCCAACCATAACGTTCGCGTCCGGACATCAAACACCGTCAGGTCATTATCGGTGTGCCCGGGCGGCCAGGCCTGCACAACCACGGTTCTGCCTCCGAGATCGATTTCCAGACGCTCGCTCACCAGAAGAGCCGGCGCGACGATGGTCGATTCTGCCGCAACCACCTCGCCGAGGTCACGCCGCAGCGAATTGACATAGGATTGCGAACGCGCAGCCAGTTGCGCCGGGTAGTTCGCGTGGGCGATGAATTGCGGCTGGTCATCGAGGAAAGCTGCTGCACCGAAGAAATGGTCGGGGTGCACGTGTGTAAGTACCACATAGCAAACCGGCAGCGCCGTGACCCGGCGAATCGCACTGCGCAGCGCGCGGCCCACTGGCGCGGATCCGCCCGCATCGACCGCCATGACGCATTTTTCCCCGACGATGAAACCGATATTGGCGTTGTCGCCAAAGTTGTGCGGCGCGCGCTCGTCGAAGCTGCCGAAATGTGCGTAATTGCCGGGCGCAATCTCGGTGATCTCGACTGGCGGCATTTGCCGCAGGTCGGCCGCAATGGCGGGGTTAATGGGTGCTACGGCAAAGAATGCAAACGCAGCAATCGCCCTGATCAATGAATCCATTGGCAGCATCTTAACGTAAAGCAGCAATGACCTTGGCTTGCCGTCGGTGGCTGCGTCGTTTAGGGTACGGAACCATGACTACGTTGGTACGGCGCGCACTGCGCTTCGTTTGCGTCGCTCTGATGCTATGGCCGCTCGGACTTTGCGCCGCGGAGTTGCTCGTGCCGCACAAAGTCGCGAGCGGGGTCTACGCTTTCCTCGGCGACACCGGCGAAATTTCCGCGGCAAATCGCGGATTTGTCGGCAACAGCGGGTTTATCGTCGGCCCCTCCGGCGTTGTCGTCATCGATACCGGAAGTTCGTACCGGCACGGCCGCCAAATGCTTGAAGCCATCTCCCGCGTGACCGACAAACCGGTTGAACTGGTCATCATCACTCACGCCGTGCAGGAATTTCTGTTCGGCAGCGGCGCGTTCGCCGAGCGCGGCATTTCGATCCTCGCACATCGAGAGACGACCCAGTTGATGAAAGCACGTTGCCAGCATTGCCTCGAACAACTGAAGTCCGTTTTGGGACCAGCGATGCACGGCACACGTCTGGTACTGCCTACGCGCGATACCGACGCGACTGTGTCCATCGTGGCCGGCGGTCGCCCCCTGGATCTTGTCTACCTGGGATGGGCCAGCACGCCGGGCGACCTGTCCGTGGTGGACCGGCAAACCGGCGTGCTGTTTGCCGGCGGCATCGTTGCAATCGGACGCATACCCGATATCCGCGACAGCGACTTCGAAGGCTGGCAGCGCGCGCTCGGCAGACTCGAATTGCTCAAGCCCACGTGGGTCGTACCAGGTTATGGACCAATTTCCGGTCCGGATGCCATGGCCATCACAGCTGGCTATCTCGGAGCCCTCGACGAGGTCGTCAAGGCCTTGTATGCCGAAAGTTCAAGTCTCATGGAGTCAGTGGAAAAAGCCGTTCTGCCTGCCTATGGTGACTGGCCGATGTATGCCACCACGCACCGGCAAAATGCGCTGCATCGCTACCTGCAGCTCGAGGTGCAGGACCTGGGCGGGGATCCCCGTTCGACAGCCCTGCCGCAAAGGTAGCAACTCGGGGGAATCGCGCGGCAGGATCCGCAACACTATGTTTATATTCCTCTATAAAATGCTTCCTCGCAAAAATTCGAGACCCTGTCATGGCTAACCGCCTCAGCAAGATCTACACGCGCACCGGGGATACCGGCACTACCGGCCTCGGCGATGGGGCTCGCGTCGCAAAGGACAGCCTGCGCATCGAGGCTATCGGCGCGGTGGATGAACTCAACAGCATGCTTGGCGTATTGCTGGCCGAACCGCTCTCGGACAGCACGCGTGCCGAGCTGCACGACATTCAACATGATTTGTTCGACTTGGGCGGAGAACTGAGCATCCCGGGTTATACCAGCCTCGGGGAGCAGCACGTCACGCGGCTCGAGCGGCAGTTAGACCGTCATAACGCCGCGCTGTCGTCTCTCAAGGAGTTCATTCTTCCTGGCGGGGCGCGCAGTGCCGCACTTTGCCACGTGGCCCGTACGGTGTGCAGGCGCGCGGAACGCCGCGTCGTCAGCCTGGCCGGTGCAGAACCGATATCGCCCTTGCTGCAACGCTATCTGAATCGTCTGTCTGACCTGCTGTTCGTGCTGTGCCGCGTATTGAACCGGGAAGCCGGCGTCGCGGACGTGTATTGGCAGAAAGGCAAAAATCGCAGTGATCCTGCCTGAATCCGCCGAACCGGAGCACCTGGCAGACCTCCTGGCACGCTGTGCGCTGCGCGACCAGGGCGCCTTCGCGGCGCTCTATCAGTCGAGTTCGCCGAAACTGTTTGCCGTTGCCGTGCGTATCACTCGTCGCAGGGACTGGGCGGAAGAGGTCCTGCAAGAGGCCTACGTCAACATCTGGAACCATTCGGCGGGGTACAACTCGACGAAAAGCGCTCCCATGACCTGGATGACCGCAATCGTGCGCAATCGGGCACTGGACTGGCTGCGCCGGTCGCGGGAAGTCGAGATCGACGAGATTGAGCACGACGCATTGCTCGCTGCGACGCCCGACGAATCGCCCGGTCCTGACGAACTGCTGCGCCAGTCGCTGGAAGCCGGCGCCCTTGCGCAATGCTTGAAGACGCTGACTGAAGAGCAACAGCGGAGCATCTCGCTCGCGTTCTTCAAGGGACTTTCCCACGCCGAACTGGCCCAGGAGATGCGAAAACCGCTTGGAACGGTGAAGACCTGGATCCGACGCGGGCTCGATCGCCTGAGGATCTGCCTGGACGAGCTAGGCCGCTGAGCGAAAACTGAAACATGCAATGACGGGATTGTCACGATGAGACTGGCCAACGAGACGCTGCGCAACAGGCTTGCGGCCGAGTATGTGCTCGGCACGATGCCTGTACGCTCGCGCCGGCGGTTCGAGATCTACCTGCGCTCCAGTCCGCAACTGCGCCGCGCCGTATCCGAATGGGAAATGCGGCTGGCTCCGCTTGCCCAGAATGTGCCGGGCATCGAGCCACCTGCGCGGGTCTGGAAAGCCATCAAGTCGCGCATCCATGCCGAGCGCCAGGCCAGAGCGGGATTCTGGGAAAACCTCGCTTTCTGGCGCCTGAGTTCGTTTGCATCCGCAATGCTGGCCTTGGCGCTCGTGGTCTTCGTGCTGGCTCCCAGACCAGACGAAGCAAATATCACGGGGCGAATGGTCGTCGTCATGGAGGACGTCACCACCAAGCGACCGGCCATGACGGCAAGCTGGGAGCCATACCGCCGCGGCGGCCGCATGGTGCGAATCCACGTGATCGGCCACGCCGAAATGGCACCGCAGACGGCCTGGGAGTTATGGATGCTGCCGG
Source organism: uncultured bacterium (assembly GCA_965233135.1). Taxonomy (GTDB): domain Bacteria; phylum Pseudomonadota; class Gammaproteobacteria; order Burkholderiales; family JACQAP01; genus JACQAP01. Next base: position 10,170 of record CBDDRM010000220.1, read on the forward strand.
GCGGCGACCAGCAGCCCGTCTCGCTCGGGCTGATCACCACGCATGAAACCCAGTTCGTCAGGATCCCGGATGCTCTGGCGGCAAAACTCGATGCTGCCTATGGACTCGCCATGAGTCTGGAACCCGCCGGCGGCTCGCCCACGGGTCAGCCGACCGGTCCGGTGCTCTACGCAGGCGAATGCGTCAAGACTTGATATGCGCCGCATTCATTTTCTGGCCTGCTCCAGACCGCGGCAAAGCTTTTCGGCCGCATCGAGGAGCCGGGGCGTCTGGCGCGTGATCTCATCCGCCGAGACGGTAAAAACGTTGCCGGCGCGCACGGCCTTCAGATAGGGAAACGCCAGCCAGTTGGCCACGCCGGCGTCGGCGGCTTCGGATCCGACCACGATGGCATCGGGATTACTGAGCAACACCTGTTCGAGGGAGATCTCGCCGGCGAGCCGCGGCAACCGCGCAAAAATGTTCTGTGCCCCGCACAACTCGAGCACTTTGCTGATGATGTGGTCCCCGTTGACGGTCAGTAACGGCCGGTGCCAGATCTCGAACAGCACGCGCATGACAGCGCGATCGGCGTAGCGCTGCTGCAGCGCGGCCAGTCGCTTCTCGAATTGCCGGGCTTCCGCACGGGCATACTCATCGCGTCCGGTCAGTGCGCCAAGCAAGAGCAAGTGTCGAGGGATGTCCTGGAGCCGTCGCGGCTCTAAGACCAGCACGGATTGGCCCAGCGTTCGCAGCCGCTCGATGTCAACGCTGCGGTTACCGCTGCCCCAGACCACTACCGCGTCCGCGCGCGCGTGCACGATACGCTCGAAATCCAGCCCGCTGGAATCTCCCATCTGTGGCAAGGCGGAGGCCTCGGCGGGAAAATCGCTGCCCCGCACGACGCCTGCCAGCAGTTCGCCGGCGCCGATGGCATACAACATCTCGGTAAGATGGGGGGACAGCGAGATGATACGCTGCGCCGGCTGTTCGAAATGAAGCGTTACCCCGGCATCGTCGGTCAGGCGCATCGCAGCCGCCGCGGGTGCTGCAGCCCAATGACAAAGGACACAGCCAAGAAGAAAAACCGTGCGCACGAGGGCCGGTAAGGAGAGGCGCTGCTAGCGCTCCATGTACTGGAGCAGGTTGGAACTGGTATGGCGCAAACGCTGCGATAGCAAGGTCACCAGCTTGACCAGCACTTTGGCCCCCAAGCCCGGCTCCTCCAGAATAATCTGCACCATGCTGTCTCTCGAGAGGACCGCGAAAGTCGTGGGTTCGAGCGCCATGCAGGTCGCGAATCGCGGTTCGCCGTCGATCATCGACATTTCGCCCAGCGTGGCGCCGGGTCCGACGGTGGTCATCGGCTGCAACTGGCCATGGGAATCGATTTTGACGATTTCCACGCGACCCTGGATGATCAGCAGCATGTAGTCGTCGATGTCACCTTCGCGGATCATCATCTGCGCGGTCTCTGCGCGGTAGATTTGCATGAACGCAGTCAGCCGCTGAATATCATCGCGCGTGAAATCGGCAAAAAACTTGGAATGACCGATCATGTCGAATATCTGCTGCGCAAGCGCAGTGCCCTCGCCCAGATGTTCCAGCGTATGAAGCAGCGCGTTTTGCGGCGTCTGGAGATCAGAATTACCCATTTGAGTCGCGAGTCTCAGGTTGTGATCCATGCGCCAAGCGCGAAACGGTCAGGCAGCGACACCGGATGGAAAGGACAGGCCATTATGCTGGAGCGAGCTCTGCCGGTAAAGCACCGCCACGAACTCGCACTGATCACGCCGCGGTGACGCTTGCCTGACGGCGGACCAAGTCACAGCGCTTCAGATAAGCATCGCGTGCAATACCGATGTCGGCGATGAAATGCGGCAATTCATCCAGGCGCAGAGCCTGCGGGCCGTCGACCAGCGCCTTGGCTGGATTGGGATGGAAGTCCACGAGCACCATGCTGGCGCCTGCCAGTACACCCTGCGCCGCCGCATGCATGAGATCCAGAATGCCGTCGGGGCCGGCCGTGCGCGAGCCCACCGAATGGCTTGGGTCAATGCACACGGGCATGCGCGTCAGGCGGCGCACCACGGGAACCTGCGCGAAATCCACGAAATTGCGATGCGGATCGCCCAGATTGGTCTTCATGCCGCGCAGGCCGAACACGACGCGGTGATTTCCCTCGCTGGCAAGATACTCGGCGGCATTCAGGGACTCATCGAGGGTAATGCCGAATCCGCGTTTGATCAGTACCGGAAACTCCTTCTGCCGGCCGACGATTTTGAGCAGTTCGAAGTTTTGCGTGTTGCGCGTGCCGATTTGCAGCATGACGCCGGTTGGGTTGCCGGTATCGCGCAACGCCTGCCGGATCTCCTCGACGTGCGATTCGTGGGTCACTTCCATTGCGATGACGCGGATGCCATGTTTGCCGGCGAGTTCGAATACATAAGGCAGGCAGCTCTTGCCATGGCCCTGGAATGCGTAAGGGCTGGTGCGCGGCTTGTAAGCACCCATGCGCGTACATTGCTGACCGTTGTCCCTCAGCGCGCGCATCATGAGATCCACATGTTCGCGGGTATCGACGGCGCACAGTCCGGCAAAGATATGCAACGTATCCTGTCCGAAGCGCAGCCCCTGGTAGTCGAAATGCGTGGGACGGTCATCGTCCTTGTGGCGACCCAGCACTCGGAACTCCTCCGAGACGCGGATCACTCGCTCGACGCAAGGCAGGCTTTTCATGTCGTCGACAGACAGGGCCTTGGTATCGCCCAGCAGGTAAACCTCTGTCACCGCACGCTCCGTTCCCTGGATGCGGTGCACCCGCGGCTTGATATTGGGCAGGCGCTCCAACAATGCCATCAACTGGCCGTATTCGGCGCTTTGCGGTTCCGTGGTATCGGAAAGAATGAGAATCATGGAATGTCCGTTACTGGCGTGACGACGGTAACTGTCGCATCTGTCGTAATTTCAGCTGCGATGCGGGTGAGGATTGGCCAGGCGCACGACCGTCACGTCGTTACGCCAGTCACGATAGTCACGGCCTTTCAAGCCGTTCCCCCTACCGTGAGGCCGTCGATACGCAGCGTCGGCTGGCCGACTCCCACGGGGACGCTCTGGCCTTCCTTGCCGCAGGTGCCAACGCCGGAATCGAGGCTCATGTCGTTCCCGATCAACGCCACATGCGTCA
>CBDDRM010000221.1:0-25560 GCA_965233135.1 uncultured bacterium
GGAGAGAGCTCGCAGAAGCAGCATCCGCTGACGCTGATCCGCATGGCGTACGGGCTTTGAACCATGATCGCCGACGAGCATCGTGACAAGAGGAACGCAATGGGTTCGATCACCGCAGACAGCCTGATGTCTCTGGAGCAATATGCCAAGACGCGCAAGTCTTTCCGCGAACGGGTGCTGGCGCACAAGAAGGATCGCACCTTGAAGCTAGGCGAGCATGTCACGCTTGTGTTCGAGGATGAGCTGACTATGCGCTATCAGATCCAGGAGATGTTGCGGGTGGAGAGGATTTTCGAGGAAGAGGGCATCCGCGAAGAACTGGACGCCTACAATCCGCTGGTGCCCGATGGAGGCAACTGGAAGGCCACGATGCTGATCGAGTACCCGGATCCGGAAGAGCGACGCCAGGCCTTGGCAACGCTGATCGGGATCGAAGACCGCGTGTGGGTCAAGGTCGAGGGACATGCGCGCATTCATGCGATCGCCGACGAAGACCTGGACCGGGAGAACGATCAAAAAACCTCGGCAGTCCATTTTCTGCGCTTCGAATTGCCGCCAGCGGCAAAACAGGCCCTGAGGGGCGGGGCCGGCCTTTCGCTGGGGGTGGAGCACGCGAACTATTCGGCTACGATAGACAAGGTTAGCCCGGCGACTGCAGATTCCCTGCTGAAAGATCTGGTTTTCTAGCATCGGGTTTTCCGGTTCGCCGGACTGACAGTACAATACGGCGACCTTCAAGGGCGCCGTTTGTCATTGAAGGGATCAGATTGTCGAGGAAGCAATGCTGGAATCCCGCATGGTAGGTCTGCTTGAGCAACGTCTGAAACGCGCGGCGCTGCCCATCAGCATGACGCTTTGGAACGGCAATACGATCCGCTCCGGCGCGGATCCTCACTTGCGCCTGACGGTGAAATCACCGCGCGCACTGGCGTCTCTAGCCAACCCTAGCTTGGGCGCCATTGCCAAGGCGTATGTGGAAGGCGACCTCGATCTCGAGGGCGACATTCGCGAAACCATCCGCGTTGGCGAAGATCTTGTGTCAGGCAATTCGACTACTTATCGCAATCGCTCCAAAGCCTGGAAATGGTGGCGGCATACGCGCCCGGCCGACCGCAAGAACATCCAGCACCATTATGACGTCGGCAACGACTTCTACGGCTTGTGGCTGGATCCAAACCGCGTCTATTCGTGCGCTTATTTCAGGACGCCCGAAGACAGCCTCGATGTCGCCCAGGAACAGAAGCTCGAGCACATTTGCCGCAAGCTCCAGCTCAAGCCAGGCGAAAGATTTCTCGACATCGGTTGTGGTTGGGGCGGACTCATCTTGTGGGCTGCCCGCCACCACGGCGTCAAGGCACTGGGAATCACGTTGTCGGACGAGCAGCACGCGTATGCCACGCAGAAAATACGGGAAGCGGGGCTGCAGGAGCGATGCGAGGTCCGGCTCATGGACTATCGGGATGTTTCGGAAGAGTGGCCGTTCGACAAGATCGCCAGCGTGGGCATGTTCGAGCACGTCGGAAAACGCAATCTCAAGGCTTATTTCGGGAAGATCGCCCGGCTGCTCAGGTCGGGTGGCATGGTCATGAATCACGGCATCACCACCAATTCCCTGGCAGACGCCGAGTTGGGCAGCGGCATCGGCGAGTTCGTGGACGAGTACGTGTTTCCGGGCGGCGAGCTTGTGCACGTTTCGCGCGTGCTCAGCGAAATGTCGGCACAGGGGCTCGAGCCCTGGGACGCCGAATGCCTGCGGCCGCATTACGCCAGGACATTGTGGGAATGGGTGCGCAGGCTCGAATCGAGGCAGGATGAGGCACGCAGGATAGTGGGCGAGAAGCTTTATCGCATCTGGCATATCTATATGGCCGGCTCAGCGCACGCTTTTGATCGCGGGTGGATCTCGATCTTCCAGATTCTTGGAACCAAGCCCTTGCCCGATGGCAAGGTGCCTTATCCGCTGACGCGCGAGCATTTGTACAGATGAAGGCCTGTGATCGACTTCGCTGGATCGCGTTATCGGTCGCAGTCGCGCTTGGCCTGACCGGATGCTCAAGCTCAACGCCTGGGCGAACGACGACGTCCAAACGCGGCATGCCCCAGGATATCGGCGGTATTCCCCAGGAGGAGCAGTTCAAGGAAATCGACGCGGCGCTGCCGCCTTTTCCGCAGGAGGACGACCTGCTGCAGTTCGCGCTGCGGCGCAATTCCGATAATCGTTACTTCGTGGACCGCACGTCGGTTTCGATCGGAGCCGATCGGGTGATTCGCTACAGCGCAGTCGTCAAATCGCCATCGGGCGCAACCAGCACGAGTTACGAGGCCATGCGTTGCAAGACCTCGGAATACCGGATCTATGCCTTTGGCGTGGCGGGTGGATGGGCCGCTTCGCGTAATTCAAAGTGGCAACAAATTCCCAGGGCGACAGGAGACTTCCGCTTTACGCTGTACAAGGATTATTTTTGCGACAGCGAAGCGATCGCTGGCCAAAGCGAGAAAGAACTTATTGGCAATCTGACTGGCAACTTGCTGAAGAGTCCGCCCGACAGGAACCGATAAACGCAGCCCGATGTTATGGATCCGGCCGTCTGCGGACTCAACTTGCCTGCAGCAAGCTAGCCGTGCGCTGCTATAGCAGATTCTGGCGTCCACGTAACGCGGCCGTTCCGCATTAGTGTCCGCCGTAACTGAGTCCTGCGGTATTCATAGCAGGACTAAGTTATAGTTCCGGCCGTCCTGCGGACTTAACTTGCCTGCAGCAAGTTAGCCTTCACTGCAATCGTGCGCTGCTACAGCAACACAAGATTGTCCCGGTGGATCAATTCTGGTTCGTCGACGTAGCCCAGCCTGGCCTCGATTTCGCGGCTGGGCGCGCGCAGAATCTTGCGTGTCTCCGTGGAGTTGTAATTGACCAGACCGCGTGCGATCTCGTGATTCTGGGCATCGAGGCAACTCACCACCTCGCCGCGTTCGAAATTGCCGGCGGCGTCCAGAACTCCGATGGGCAACAGGCTTTTGCCCTCGGCACGCAGCGCGCGCACGGCACCATCGTCGAGTTTGAGTTTTCCGCGAACCTGCAAGTGATCCGCCATCCATTGTTTGCGAGCTGCGAGGGTCAAGGTTTCCGCCACGAGCTGGGTGCCTATCGCTTCGCCGGATGCCAGCCGCAGCAGCACATCGGGTTCGCGTCCGGAGGCAATGATGGTTGCGGCGCCGCTGCGCGCAGCGCGTTTGGCGGCCAGAACCTTTGTGAGCATGCCGCCGCTGCCGATGTGGCTGCCGATCCCGCCTGCCATTTGTTCGAGTTCGGCACTGCCTGACTTGCCCTCGCGAACAAGTTGCGCGTCGCCGTGGCGGCGGGGGTCTTTCGTGTAAAGCCCGGGTTGATCGGTCAGGATCACCAGTAAATCGGCCTCGATCAAGTTGGTCACGAGTGCGGCCAGGGTGTCGTTGTCCCCGAAACGAATCTCATCGGTGGCGACCGTGTCATTCTCGTTGATGACGGGGATGGTGCCGAGATCGAGCAGGGTTCGCAACGTCGAGCGGGCATTGAGATACCGTTTCCGGTCTGCCAGATCTTCATGTGTCAGCAGGATTTGCGCGGTATGCAATCCGTGTTTGCGAAAGCAGGATTCATAAGCTTCCACCAGGCCCATCTGGCCGACGGCGGCTGCTGCTTGCAATTCATGGAGCGCTCTGGGGCGGCGCGCCCAGCCCAATCGTTGCATGCCTTCGGCGACGGCGCCGCTCGACACCAGAACGATATCCTTGTCACGCCGGCGCAGTTCCGCGATCTGCCCAGCCCACAGGGCAAGCGCGGCATGGTCAAGTCCCTGGCCCTCGTTGGTGACCAGGCTGCTTCCGACTTTGACGACGATGCGAGCCGCATCGGCCGCGATGGATTTCATAGGGTAACCCGAGATGAACCGGTTCAACCGGCAGTGGACTGATTCTCTGCGATTTCGACTCTGGCGTTGCGATCCAGATGTTCCATGATCGCGAATGTCAGCTCGCGCCCCCCCTCGCCGGTAAGCGCGGAAATGATAAAGGTTTTCTCCGGCTCGGCAACCATGCGCCTATATGCCGACAAGAAAGTCCGGATTCTTTCCTCACGTTGCGCTGGCTCGATCAGGTCGACCTTGTTCAGGACCAGCCAGCGCGGTTTGTTGACCAGCGACTCGTCATACTTGCGCAGTTCTTCGACGATGGCGCGTGCGTCGTTCGCGGGATCGGTGTTCTCATCGAAGGGCGCCAGATCGACCAGGTGCAGCAACAGGCGGGTGCGTTGCAAATGGCGCAGAAACTGATGTCCGAGCCCCGCGCCTTCAGCCGCTCCTTCGATCAGGCCGGGAATGTCGGCGATGACGAAGCTGCGATTCTCATCCACGCGGACAACGCCGAGGTTCGGATGCAAGGTGGTGAATGGATAGTCGGCGACCTTGGGCCGAGCAGCCGATACGGAGCGAATATAGGTCGACTTGCCGGCGTTCGGCATTCCCAGCAAACCAACGTCGGCAAGTACCTTCAGTTCCAGTTGCAATCGGCGGCTCTCGCCCGGCGTGCCCGGCGTAAATTGCCGTGGCGACCGGTTCGTGCTCGACTTGAAATGGATATTGCCCAGCCCGCCTTGTCCACCTTTTGCGAGCACGGCGCTCTGGCCGTGCACCGACAGGTCTGCTATCACCTCGCCGGAATCCAGATCGGTAATGACCGTGCCCACCGGGAAGCGCAGGGTGATGTCCTCGGCCGCTTTGCCATAGCAATCGGATCCGCGACCTTTTTCTCCATTGCGGGCGCGGTGGACCCGGGCGTACCGATACTCGACCAGAGTATTGACGTTCCTGTCTGCCACGGCGAGGATGCTGCCGCCGCGGCCACCGTCGCCGCCGTCCGGGCCGCCGCGCGGAATGAATTTTTCGCGCCGAAAGCTTGCGCTTCCGTCCCCGCCCTTCCCGGCGTGGACTTCTATGGTGGATTCGTCGACGAATTTCATTACTGCACCTTGTTAGCCGCGCGGACTCGCTCGCGCAGCGTAGTGGGGGCGATACCCCCCCGGTTCAAGACATTCTCAACGATCAGTGCGCCGATAAGGCGCGAGATCCCGAGCGGGTTGTGTTTGGCTTCGGCGCATGCACGGCAGAAAACAAAAAGCCCTATCGGATTCCGATAGGGCTTTTAGTTGAAACTGGAAACCTTACCCTGGCACGACGCTGACAATTTTTCTGTTGAATCGGCCCTTGGTGGCAAAAGTCACTGTGCCGGTGATCTTGGCGAAGAGCGTATGGTCCTTGCCCATGCCTACGTTCTCGCCGGGGTGCACCTGGGTGCCGCGTTGGCGCACGATGATGCTGCCTGCCGGAATCACCTGGCCGCCGTAGCGCTTTACGCCTAGACGCTTGGACTGGGAGTCGCGACCGTTACGGGAACTACCGCCTGCTTTCTTGTGTGCCATCGTCTGGTTTCCTTATGCCGAAATCGTGCCGATCTGGATCTCGGTGTAGTTCTGTCGGTGCCCGCCGTGGCGCTGATAATGTTTGCGCCGACGCATCTTGAATATGTGCACCTTGTCGTGACGACCGTGCGAAACCACCGTCGCCTCGACTTTCGCCCCGGCGACGAGCGGGGCCCCGATCGACACCTTCTCGCCGTCGGCGATCATCAGCACGTCCACGGCCACCTGGCTGCCAACGTCCGCAGGTAATTGTTCTACCTTGATTTTTTCACCGGGAGATACCCGATACTGCTTGCCGCCGGTTTTTATGACCGCATACATGATGGAGCCCTCGGTACACTTTTGAGGAAAGCCGCGCATACTACAAAAAAAGGTCCCCTTAGTAAAGGTAAACCGGTGACCCTTGCACCGGCGTGCCCGCAGCCGGTGCCGGCATCGAGTTGCACGGGCTTTCCTTGACACGCCCCCGCCACGGTTTTTACCATCGCCCATTTTGCCTTCGCCAGGTGCCCCATCGCTCGTGACTCCGGACAATATAAAAGGCCTCATTGGCGAAGATCTCGACAAGGTCGATGCCGTCATCCGTCAGCGCCTGAATTCCGAGGTCGTGCTGATACGGCAGGTTGCCGATTACATCATCGGCAGCGGCGGCAAGCGGCTGCGACCGGCGCTGGTGATTTTGTCTGCGGGCGCCTGCGGATATACCGGCAGCCATCATTATCAGCTCGCCGCTGTCATCGAATTCATTCATACCGCCACGCTGCTGCATGACGACGTAGTGGACGATTCGCACATGCGGCGTGGTCGAGCCACGGCGAACTCGATGTTCGGCAATGCGGCAGCGGTGCTGGTGGGGGACTTTCTCTATTCGCGCGCATTCCAGATGATGGTCGACGTGCAGAATATGCGCATCATGGAAGTGCTTGCCGATGCCACGAATGCGATCGCCGAAGGCGAGGTCATGCAACTGCTGCACGTACACAATGCCGATGTGGACGAACAGGATTACCTGCGCGTGATCCGCGCCAAGACCGCAAAGCTGTTCGAAGCCGCAGGCCGGATCGGTGCCATTCTTGCCGGCGTCCCCCCGTCGCAGGAAGAGGCGCTGGCCTCTTACGGCATGCATCTGGGTACCGCGTTCCAGCTCGTTGACGACATACTTGATTATTCCGGTGACCTGGCCCAGACCGGCAAGAATCTGGGCGATGATCTCGCGGAAGGAAAAACAACCCTTCCCATTATCTATGCGATGCTCCGCGGCAACGCAAACCAGGCGACATTGATCCGCAATGCGCTGATCAACGGCGGGTTGCGCGATTTCGAACCCGTGCTCGAGGCCATGCAACAAACCGGCGCGCTGGAATACACCCGCATGCGGGCCGAGGCTTCGGCGGCACAGGCCCGCGCCGACGTGACGTTGCTGCGCGATTCAAAATACAAGGATAGTTTGCTAGAATTAGCGGCCTTTGCGGTGACCCGCAAGTACTGAAACTCACCGTCGGGGTGTAGCTCAGCCTGGTAGAGTACTGCGTTCGGGACGCAGGAGTCGGAGGTTCGAATCCTCTCACCCCGACCAATCCTAATATCGCGTGCGAGGTTTGTGTGGCTAAGTTTCTCCTCGTCATCGCCGTCGTCATCGTGATATACCTGCTGGTGCGAAGCGCCAGAAAGCGAGGAGCGGAGCCGACATCGACTCCGGATTCCACTGCCAAGGACGCGAAATACGGCGCATCCAGGCTCGGCGAGGACATGGTCCGATGCGGCGTTTGCGGTGTGCATCTGCCAACCAGTGAAGCTGTTGCCTCCCGCGGGGATTACTTCTGCAGCAAGGAACATCTGCAACTCGCAGTTCGGGATCGCGACAACGGCTAGTCGTCCTCCTGGCGCCCGTCTGATGAGCAGCATTTCGATTCCAGTTCAAAGCTTGTCGCCTGAGCGACGCCAATACGGCGATGCATTCTGGCGCTCTCTTTTCTACTTCAATATCTACCGGCTTTCTGCTGCTCTGGTGTTGCTCGGGGCGGTGTTGGTGCTCGGCGAAGACGTACCTTTCGGCTCCCACAGCCGAAGCGCATATCTCTACAGCAACATCACCTACATCATTTTCGGCGTTCTGGCGTTCGCGCCGGTCCTCTCGCGCAGACCGCATTTCACCGGCCAGTTGGCGGTGCAGATTTGCGCAGACATTCTGTTCCTGACGTTGATGATGCATTTCAGTGGTGGCATCGGCAGTGGCCTGGGACTGCTGTTGCTGGTCTCGCTGGCCGCCGTCGGACTGATCAGCCGCGGCAGGCTCACTTTGTTCTTCGCCGCACTCGCCACCATTGCCGTGCTCAGCCAGCACACATATGAAGTCGCGTTCCTCAGCGGATCGAGCGCGCAGTACGCCCAGGCGGGCTTGCTTAGCATCGGATTCTTTGCAACCGGCTGGCTGGCGCATTCGCTGGCCAAACGGGCTGTGGCAATCGAAGCCATCGTCGCCCAGCGCGAAGTCGATCTTGCCAATCTCGCGCAGGTAAACCAGCTCGTCATCCAGGATATGCAGGATGGCGTGCTGGTCGTGGACGGACGCGGCATCATCCGTCAGATCAACAGCCGCGCAGAGGCCATTCTGGGGCCTTTGCGGCGCTCGAGCCGGGACCTGCTGCTTCAGGATTACGCGCCGACCTTGGCGGCGAGGCTCGAGCAGTGGCGCCGCGACCCGGCTTCGGGGTTCGACCAGCTTCGAACCGTGCACACCCACAGGCCTACAGCGGCCCGCTTCGTGCAGGCTGGTGCGAGTCGCAATCTCGGCGTGGTGATCTTCCTGGAAGACCTCACCCGGGTCCAGCAGCAGGCGCAGCAGCTCAAGCTTGCTTCCCTCGGGCGGCTCACCGCGAACATTGCCCATGAGATCCGCAACCCGCTCTCCGCAATCAATCATGCGACGGAACTTCTGCTGGAAGAATCTGCATTGCGCAGTTCCTCCCATGCGAGGATGCTGCAGATCATTCACGACAACAGCAAGCGACTCGATCGCATGGTCCAGGACGTGCTCAAGCTCAACCGGCGCGACCGGGCGGTACGCGAGGAGTTTGACCTGGGCGATTATCTTGAGACCTTCGCCGCGGAATTCTCCGAAATCGAGAAGATTGCAACCGATACCATTCGCGTCGAGGCGCAGATCGAGGCGACCATCTCGTTCGATCGCAGCCATCTCAACCAGATCATGTGGAATTTGTGCCGGAACGCGTTGCGTTACTGCCAGAAGAAGGCCGGCAGCATAATCATCAGCGTGCGGTCGGGGCCGCGCCAAGGTACAGTAGAGTTAAGCGTCATAGATGACGGCATGGGCATCGCGGAATCGCTGCGCGCGCACCTTTTCGAGCCTTTTTTCACGACCGCCTCGAGTGGCACCGGGCTCGGCTTGTATATCGCGCGGGAGATCTGCGAGGCTAACCGGGCAACGCTGGAGTATGTTGAACGCCCGCTCGGGGCACAATTCAGTCTGGTCTGCAGAGGAGTATTAGCGTGAAGCGCAAGGATCAGTCCGCAGGAACGACTACGCGTTCGGTGCTCATCGTCGATGACGAGGAGGACATTCTCGAGCTCATCGAGTTAACCCTCCTGCGCATGGGTCTCGATGTGGATCGCGCCACGACCGTAAAGGCGGCAATCGAGAAGGTGCGCGCTGGCGACTACGACCTGTGCCTGACGGACATGCGTTTGCCCGACGGCGAAGGACTCGAACTGGTCCAGTTCATCTCCGACAATTTGTCGGATCTTCCCGTGGCGGTCATCACCGCGCACGGCAATACCGAAAATGCCGTCGCGGCACTCAAGGCTGGTGCCTTCGACTATCTAGCCAAACCGGTATCGCTGGAGCAGTTGCGAACGCTGGTCAAATCCGCCTTGTCGTTACCGCAGCCCGCCGCGGTAAAGGCGGCGAGCGAACAGGCGATGCTCGGAGAATCGGCCGCCATCCAGCAGGTCCGGGATTTGATCGAGAAACTCGCGCGCAGTGAAGCGCCGGTGCACATCACGGGCGAATCAGGCAGCGGCAAGGAGCTTGCGGCGCGGCTCATCCATCAGAAAGGTGCGCGCCGCAGCCAGCCATTCGTGCCCGTCAATTGCGGCGCCATTCCCGAAAACCTCATGGAGTCCGAGTTTTTTGGTTACCGGAAGGGCGCCTTCACCGGGGCGGACAGCGACCGCGACGGATTTTTCCAGGCCGCTCACGGCGGCACGCTGTTCCTCGATGAGGTCGCCGACTTGCCGTTGCCGATGCAGGTCAAGTTGTTGCGCGCGATCCAGGAAAAAAAGGTGCGTAAAGTAGGTTCGACACAGGAAGACCCGGTCGACGTACGCATCATCAGCGCGACGCATCAGAAACTGGGCGAGTGCGTCGAGGCGGGCAAATTCCGGCACGACCTTTATTACCGCCTGAACGTGATAGAGCTCAGGATGCCGGCCTTGAGGGAAATGCGCGAAGATATTCCGCAGTTCGTGGAGGCCTTGCTCGACAAGCTTGCACGGCATTCCGGCGCGAAGAAGCCCGAAGTCGCACCCGAGGCTCTGGAAGAACTGAAGCGGTACGATTTTCCGGGCAACGTCCGCGAACTGGAGAACGTTCTGGAGCGGGCAGTCGCGCTTTGCAGCGATGGCAAGGTCCGGGCGGATGACTTGCAGCTCACCCCCGAGGAGTTGCCGGGCCAGCCCCAGATATCCGGCGGCGACAGCAAAGCGCCGCTGCAGGATTATCTGGATCGCGTCGAAAAGGAGGCGATTCTGGAGGCGCTCGAGAAGACGCGCTACAACCGCACTGCTGCGGCGAAGCTGCTCGGCATCACGTTCCGGTCGATGCGCTACCGGATGGAGCGCCTGGGGCTGAATTGATGCCGGGTCCCGGTGTACCCAACACGGGCAAGGTCACTTGCCGACCGCATCGATTTCCCGGTCCTGGTCGACCCTGCTGCCCTGACCGAAGCCTTGCTCCGGGCCCTCGCCTGCCCTGCAACTCGCGCGCGTGATGCACGACTCCGCCTGGCAACTGGACGAGGCAGGGGTGCTTGCCGCCGCGTCGCCGCTGTTCTCTCCGAATTGCGACGATCGGCCGCACGGATGCGTCATAGATCTTCTGGTGGTACATAACATCAGCCTGCCGCCCGGCCAGTTCGGCGGTCCCGGCATCATCGAATTATTCACCAATTGCCTGGATCCGCAGGCTCATCCCTACTACCGGGAGATTGCGGGGGCCAAAGTCTCCAGCCACTTCCTTGTCCGTCGCAATGGCGTACTGCTGCAGTTCGTGCCATGCAGTCGACGCGCCTGGCACGCCGGGCAATCCGCGTGGCGAGGCCGCGACCGCTGCAATGATTACTCGATCGGCGTCGAGCTCGAGGGTACCGACTGCGATGCTTTCGAAGACGTGCAGTATCAAGTGCTCGCGCGCCTTGCACGAGCGTTGCTCGAAAAATACCCCATAGCGGACTGCGTGGGTCATTCCGACATTGCGTTACCTCCCGGGCGCAAGACCGATCCCGGACCGTTCTTTGACTGGCCGCGGTTCCAGTCGCTCATCGACATCGGGCAATCGGGCAAGGTCCGCGGCAGTGAGGCGTGACGGCGGGAGTGTTTGAAAGCTCGTCCCACGCTGACGAATTAGCACATCTCCTCATTCACGCTTCGCGCGTTGCGCCATGGATCACGGCTCGTCACTGGCCGACGCGGTTTCTGCAGACCACCTCTTTTTTGCTGGCTGACAGGCGCTGAGCCGTGCCGGGACGGCTCCGGCGGACCGTTCCTGCTCTCCAAAGAAAGGCGTGGTACTCGGGGGCTGTTCGAACTCTGCCCGCGACGCCGGCGTGCCCGGCTGCGATCGTGATGGCGGGGAGGCCTGCGCCGGGAGTATCTCCGGAAAAAAGGGGCAATCGTTTAGCGCCGATCGGTGCATCGCAAAATAACAGCCGACGTGCGCTCGTCAACGCATCCCGCCAATCCACCGCCGTATCGGGTTTGCAAAGCACAAATGCCGCGCCGCAGTTACGCCTCGAAACAATTTATGGAGCGCAGTTCCGGCGCGCGATCCGCGCTTGAATAATTTTCTTGACAGTGTTGGCCGGAACACTAGAATTAGTTCCTACGGACTATCCGGGCACAACATATAGTGGTTTTGGTGCCGAGTCCCGATCGCAGCGGCCGTTGCTTCCAGGCGACAAAAAATACTTGAGGGAGAGAAAATGCAGCTAGGCACGAATGTAACCGCCACGGTTCCGGGTGGAAATTACTCACCGGACGACACTGCCGCCAACCAGGAAAAGCAGCGATTCGCGCAGTACAAGATAATCCGGCGCAATGGCGCCGTGGTCTCGTTCGAGCCGGGCAAGATCGCTGTCGCGGTGACCAAGGCGTTTCTCGCCGTCAATGGCGGCCAGGGGGCTGCGTCGGCGCGCGTGCGCGAAATGGTTGAAAAACTGACTGAAGCCGTCGTCAGTGCGCTCATGCGACGCCAGCCAAACGGCGGCACGTTTCACATCGAAGACATCCAGGATCAGGTCGAGCTCTCGTTGATGCGCTCCGGCGAGCACGAGGTGGCGCGCGCCTACGTCCTGTACCGGGAAGATCGGGCCCGCGAACGCGCGCGTACCCGTGAGGCGCATGCCGTCGCCTCCGCCATGCCGGGCATCAATGTCATCGAGGCCGGCCAGACGCGCCCCCTCGAGATGGAACGTTTGACGACGCTCATCCAGGATTCCTGCGAAGGATTGGGCCGAGCCGTCGATGCAGGGCTCATTCTGCAGATGACGCTCAAGGATTTGTACGATGGCGTGCCGATGGACGAAGTGCGCAAGTGCACCATCCTGGCCGCCCGATCGCTGATCGAGAAAGACCCGGCCTACAGTTATGTGACAGCGCGCCTGCTACTTAATAGCGTGCGTTTCGAAGTTCTGGGCGAAGAAGTAACCCAGGCCGCGATGCAAGCG
The DNA here is from genome assembly GCA_965233135.1 of uncultured bacterium. Lineage (GTDB taxonomy): Bacteria > Pseudomonadota > Gammaproteobacteria > Burkholderiales > JACQAP01 > JACQAP01. The sequence continues at coordinate 12,415 of CBDDRM010000221.1, forward strand.
CGCTATGCCGATTATTTTCCCCAATTCATCCGGCACGGCATCGAGGCGGGATTGCTCGACGAGCGGCTGAGCCGCTTCGACCTTACGGCGCTGGGTGCGGCGCTGGATGCGCGCCGTGATTTCAAGTTTGGCTATCTCGGCCTGCAAACGCTCTACGACCGGTATTTCCTGCACGTAAGCGACCGGCGCATCGAGTTGCCCCAGGCTTTCTTCATGCGCGTCGCCATGGGGCTCGCCCTGAACGAAGTCGAGCGGGAGGCCCGGGCCATCGAGTTCTATAACGTTCTGTCGAACTTCGACTTCATGTCCTCTACGCCGACGTTGTTCAATGCCGGTACGCAGCGCTCGCAACTGTCCAGCTGCTACCTGACCACGGTGTCGGATGATCTGGAAGGCATTTACGACGCCATCAAGGAAAATGCGCTGCTGTCGAAGTTCGCCGGTGGATTGGGCAACGACTGGACGCCTGTCCGGGCATTGGGGTCGCATATCAAGGGTACCAATGGCAAGTCCCAGGGGGTCGTTCCGTTCCTCAAGGTGGTGAACGATACGGCCGTGGCGGTAAATCAGGGCGGCAAGCGCAAAGGTGCGGTGTGTTCGTACCTGGAGACCTGGCACCTCGACATCGAGGAGTTTCTGGAGCTGCGCAAGAACACGGGGGACGATCGGCGCCGGACCCATGACATGAACACAGCCAACTGGATTCCTGACCTGTTCATGAAGCGGGTCATGGAAGCCGGCGAGTGGACGCTGTTTTCCCCGGCCGATGCCCCCGATTTGCACGACAAGGTCGGCAAGGAGTTTGAAGCCGCCTACGCCGAATACGAGCGCCGGACGACGACCGGCGAACTCAAGCTGTTCAAACGCGTGCCGGCCCTGACCATCTGGCGCAAGATGCTGACCATGCTGTTCGAGACCGGGCATCCCTGGATCACCTTCAAGGACCCCTGCAATATCCGCAGCCCGCAGCAGCACGTAGGCATGGTTCACAGCTCCAACCTGTGTACCGAGATCACGCTCAACACCTCGGACAGCGAGATTGCCGTGTGCAACCTGGGATCGGTCAACCTGGTTGCCCACATGAAAGATGGCAAGCTCGATCAGGAGAAGCTCAAGAACACGGTGTCGACCGCCATGCGCATGCTCGACAACGTCATAGACATCAACTATTACGCGGTGAACAAGGCACGCAACGCCAACTTCAAGCACCGTCCGGTCGGGCTGGGAATCATGGGATTCCAGGATTGCCTGCACGAGATGCGCGTGGGCTACGGCTCGAAGGAAGCCATGGAGTTTGCCGACCGCTCCATGGAGTCGGTGGCTTATTACGCCTACTGGGCTTCGACCGAACTAGCCGAAGAACGGGGCCGTTATTCGACCTATGAGGGGTCGCTCTGGTCCAAAGGCATCCTGCCGCAGGATTCGCTGAAGCTTCTGGTCGAACAGCGGGGCGGGTACGTCGAAGTCGACGCTTCGTCGGCGCTGGACTGGGCGCCGCTTCGCGCCCGCATCCGTCAGTTCGGCATGCGCAATTCGAACTGCCTGGCGATCGCGCCAACCGCAACCATCGCCAACATCGTCGGGGTATCGGCCTCGATCGAGCCGACGTATCAGAACCTCTACGTCAAATCCAACCTGTCGGGCGAGTTCACGGTGACCAACGAGTATCTGGTTCGCGATCTCAAAAAGCTTGGCATGTGGGACGAAGTCATGATCGCGGACCTGAAGTATTTTGACGGCAGCCTCGCCAAGATCGACCGCATTCCGCAGGATATCCGGGCCCTCTATGCCACAGCCTTTGAGGTCGATCCGGTTTGGGTGGTGGAGGCGGGATCGCGTCGCCAGAAATGGATCGATCAGGCCCAGTCGCTCAATATATATATGGCCGGCGCATCCGGGAAAAAGCTCGACGAGACTTACAAGCTCGCCTGGAAGAGCGGTCTGAAGACCACTTATTACCTGCGCACGCTGGGCGCTACTTCTACCGAGAAATCCACGGTACGGGGCGGCCAGTTGAATGCCGTGCCGAGCGATGGCGGCATCCCTGGAATGCAAGCGGCGCAGGTTTCAGCGGAGGACCGACAGTTCTGCAGCATCGATAACCCCGAATGTGAGGCATGTCAGTGAGGGCGGGACGCCTGGTCAACGCCACCGCAAGGCGCAGATTGACGTTCTGGTTGAGCCGCGCATTCCAGGAGAATTTGCGGCAGGCCGATAAGGCGCGCCGGCCGATGCGTAGCCGAGATTTTTCGCGGCCATGAACGCCTCCATGCATCTTTCATTGCGCCAAAACCACAAAAAAGTGGTCGCATCGCGATGAAAAACTCAAGAAGTATTTGACATTCCACCGATAACATTTATAAAGGAAACATTGATGCTGCAATTCGAAGATCATATCCCGAGCATCGGCGGCGCTGGCTTGCAGCCCGTCGCAAATGTTCCTCCGGCGCGCACTCCCGCCGCCAGCAGCGCTTCGTCCGCGGACGCGGTATTGCGTCGCGTTCGAGTCGAGGACAAGCGCATTATCAACGGCAAGGCCGACGTCAATCAGCTGGTACCGTTCAAGTACAAATGGGCGTGGGAGAAATACCTTTCCGGCTGCGCCAATCACTGGATGCCCCAGGAAATTAACATGAGCCGGGACATTGCCACGTGGAAAGACCCGAACGGCCTGACCGAAGACGAGCGCCTGGTGGTCAAGCGCAATCTCGGGTTCTTCGTGACAGCCGATAGTCTGGCCGCCAACAATATAGTGCTGGGCACCTACCGGCATATCACGGCCCCCGAATGCCGCCAGTATTTGTTGCGCCAGGCATTCGAAGAGGCCATCCACACCCACGCTTACCAGTACATCGTCGAAAGCCTGGGCCTCGACGAAGGTGAGATTTTCAACGCCTATCACGAAGTCTCGAGCATCCGGGAAAAGGACGAGTTCCTGATCCCGTTCATCGAGACATTGACGAATCCCGAATTCAGGACTGGCACGCCCGAGACCGACCAGCAGCTGCTGAAGAGCCTGATCGTGTTCGCCTGCATCATGGAAGGACTGTTCTTCTACGTCGGTTTCGCCCAGATCCTCGCTCTTGGCCGGCAGAACAAGATGACGGGGGCAGCCGAGCAGTATCAGTACATCCTGCGCGACGAGTCCATGCACTGCAATTTCGGCATCGACCTGATCAACCAGATCAAGATGGAGAATCCGCACCTCTGGACCCCGGAGTTCCGCGACGAGATCCGCGTCTTGATCCAGAAGGGTGTGGAACTCGAATACCGCTACGCCGAGGACACCATGCCGCGGGGCGTGCTTGGGCTGAACGCGCCGATGTTCAAGGAATACCTGCGCTACGTGGCGAATCGCCGCGCGCAGCAAATCGGTCTTGATCCGTTGTACCCGGGAGCGAGTAATCCGTTCCCGTGGATGTCGGAGATGGTCGATTTGAAGAAGGAAAAAAACTTTTTCGAGACCCGTGTGATCGAATATCAGACGGGCGGAGCCCTGAACTGGGATTGACCTCAGGGCCGACGAGATTTTTTTGTGAGACCCGCGCCGCCTTGGTCGTATGGCAACGGCGGCGCATTTGACAGGCTGAATGGGTAAACCGGACAAAGCTGTATACATTCATTACGAACCGCGTTTCGACCAGCTGCAGGTCGCGGCGCCAGGCCGGGAGTCATGAGCCCCCGGTCCAAGGTTTCCATTCCTATTCGTATTTGGCCCCAGGCCGGCGATGGCTTCACATCGTTTCCGGCGGCCATTCCCCTTTTCTTAAAGAATCGCGTCGCGCACCGGAGATCCCGGTCGCGGCCAAAAGAACTGCACGATGACCGGATATGCGGCTTGCATGGCGCACTTTCGGACATGGGGCGGTCGGCGCACCGAAGAATCATTCTTCGAGGCGCTGTGTTTACCTTTGTTTAACTTCATTAGGAGATATAGAAATGGCAGCAAAGAAGAAAGCAGCAAAGAAATCCGCTAAGAAGTCCACCGCCAAGAAGAAGCCCGCCAAAAAGGCTGCGAAAAAATCCGCTGCGAAGAAACCCGCACGGAAAGTAGCGAAGAAGGCAACCAAGAAGGCTGCGAAGAAGCCGGCAAAAAAGGCTGCTAAGCGCCCGGCGGCGAAGAAGCCTGCCAAGAAAAAGGCAGCGAAAAAGGCGGCGAAGAAGCCCGCCAAGAAGAAGGCGAAGAAGGCGGCGAAGAAGCCGGCGAAGAAGAAGGCGAAGAAAGCCTCCAAGAAGAAGCCTGCTGCCAAGGCGACTGCTGCGGCAACGCCGTCGGCACCGAAGCCTGTTTCCGCACCGGCGGCGTGGCCGTTTCCGGTAGCCGGCAACCGGCCTAACTAAGCTTCCCATATGCTCGCGGGCAATCTGCATCCGCGATGGATACCAGGCACTGAGCCGCGAGCTTTGGGACGCAATATCTGCACCGCCTGCACCTTTGAAGGTGGGTATGCGCCAGGCATGCCGGTAACGCCCCGCCGTTAAATTCCCGCGAGCAGGGGTTCTGCCAATGCAGGTGTCCCGGCCGGAAATACCCAACCACGGCGGCCAATGCGCCCGATGTACTGCCGGATCGCTCTGGCCTCTATACTTGGACTGGCTGCTCTCTTATCTTCAGGCCCAGAGGGCAAAACCGGGACGACAGATGATGGACCGAAAGAAAGTCAACTCGAGCGCGATCCGATCGATCGGCTTTGACGAACGCAATCGTATTCTGGAAGTGGAATTCAACGACGGCCGCATCAATCAGTATTCAGGCGTGTCAGCCGAAATTAACCGCCGTCTGATAAGCGCGCCATCGATCGTCAGCTACTTCCGCGACAACATCGAAGAATCCTTCACCGCCAAGCGAATTCGCTGAAGGGCACAGTAGCACTACTGCAGGCGGGCGGTAACTTGACCGTCTCCGGTTGTCATGTGGCCTCTATTTGGCTGGGCGTCTGCATTTAGCATTCCTGTTCACCTGCTGCGGGTCGGGGATCGGGGTCGAAACCGAATTTCTGCGGCACTTCACTGGCCCGGATGCGCCCGATCGGCACGCGGCTGCCCCCGTAAGACACATATACGCCAGTCGCATGCCGCCGGCTTGCAGGATCGAAGGCGCGGGCCATCATCGCATCGTCGATCGGCATACCATGCAGGTCCGTAAACAATCCCGAGACGCGGGCCAGATCGCGGTCGTTCAACACCCCGAGGCTCGATCCCCAACGCAGCAGCAATGAACCCGATTCATCGATCCACGCCCCGGAGATTTTGCTCAACGCTATTCCCGTATGCGTCTCCAGCCTCATGGAGGCATCAGGGGCGGTCGTAACGACGAAGGGCGTGTATTCGAGCGTCACGAAGACACGCTGCGGGCCATTCTGGAAAAACCAGCGGCCTCGCTCATCTGGACCGTAATTGCGACCGATGAATGCATTGACGCCGTTATTGGCAATGCGCTCGGATTTGATCAGCCAGTTGCCGCGCCGGTCGAGCCGCAGCCAACCATAGACGTTGGGGACGTCCGGCCATTTGCCCATGGCACGAATGACTATATCGTCCAAGATCTGTCTCCTTATTGCGCGGCCTGGCGCCGCACATCCAGCCATTTGCCCATGGCGCGAATATACCCAGAGCCGGCCGGTCCGTAGGCATTCCAGTGCAAAGCCGGCCGACGCGCACTAGCGACGCGTGACTTTTCCCGACCATGACAAATTGTGCCGGATTACGTCGAACAATCGGTCGATATTGGGGTGCTTGCCGGGGACTGCCTTTGCATCCGGGGTGTGCTCGGCGAAGAGTTCCAGCCCTTCTCGGGCGGCCGCGGCATCGAGACGCTGATGGCGCAGGATCAGGTGATTGTAAACTGCAAGGGATCCGGCTTTGCCCGGCTTGTTCTCGAGAACGGCGACGATCTTTCCCGAGCCGTCGACCAATTCCAGTTTTTCTATGTCATCGACTGCAGGCAGGCGCTTCAGATTGTCTGCAAAGTTCATATCACTCCTTCATCACGGGCACGCATATTCAAAGCTCGCTGTGTGGCATTAAGGCTCCCCGCGCAGCCAGGTGCGCGCGGCACGGGCTTTCGAGTCCTGCTTTCGGTAACATTATGCCCAAACGCAGTGACCAACCTGGGGGAGCCGCCGTGACGCAATGCAATCATCGGATACTGCCGGCATGAGCATCTTGCTGGGATGCGTCGCCGACGACTTCACCGGCGCGACCGATCTTGCCAACACGTTGGTCAAGGCCGGGATGCGAACGGTCCAGTTGCTTGGTGTCCCTCGACCGGGACTGAAGGTGCCCGAAGCGGACTGCGTGATCATAGCGCTCAAGTCGCGCAGCAATATGGCGGCTGAGGCGGTCACCATGTCGCTTGCCGCGCTCGACTGGCTGCGCCGCCAGCAGGCCAGGCAGTTCTACTTCAAGTACTGTTCGACCTTCGATTCGACGGACAAAGGCAATATCGGTCCGGTCGCCGATGCGATGCTCGATGCGCTAGGCGCCGATCTCACGGTGTTCAACCCGGCGTTCCCGACGAACAAGCGAACGGTGTACAAGGGTTATCTTTTCGTCGGCGACGAGTTGTTGTCGGAGTCCGGGATGCGTCACCATCCGTTGACGCCTATGACCGATCCATCGCTGGTGCGCGTGCTGCAGCGCCAGACCAAACACAAGGTCGGGCTGGTACAACACGCAACAATCGTCCAGGGTAGCGCAGCGATACGCAAGGCATTGGACGATGCACGCGCACAAGGCGTCCGCCACGTCGTGCTCGATGCCATCACCGACGAACACCTGATGACGCTGGGCGAAGCCTGCGCGGACTTGTCATTGATTACCGGCGGTTCGGGCATGGCAATGGGTTTGCCCGCCAATTTCATCCGCCAAGGGCAAATGAAGAGCGGTCAGCAGGCATCGCTGCCCAAGGTTTCCGGCCCGACTGTTGTCATCGCCGGATCGTGTTCGGTGGCGACGCAAGGGCAGGTGGTACACATGAAGCAGGATCATGATGCTTTCGCGCTCGATCCCATGTCCATTGCATCGGGCCATGACGTTGCGCGCGACGCGCTGGATTGGGCTGCGCAGAGACTTTCCGAAAAACCGATTCTGATCTATTCCACCGCCACGCCGGAGCAAGTCAAGGCTGTTCAGAACAAGCTCGGTCGCGAGCACGCCGGGTCCATGGTCGAGGAGGCAATGGGCAAGATCGCGAAGGGACTGGTGGCCGCAGGTGTGCGCAGATTCCTGGTTGCCGGTGGCGAAACCTCTGGGGCGGTGGTCGGTGCGCTTGGAGTGGAAGGGCTGGCAATCGGCCCGGAAATCGATCCCGGCGTGCCCTGGACGTTCTCGATTGGGGAACCTTCACTGGCATTGGCGCTCAAGTCAGGCAATTTCGGCACCCCCGATTTCTTTACCAAAGCGTTCAGGGTCCAGCCATGAATCTGCCAAAGCCGAATGCCGAAAAGCCAGCAGAACACAGATCAATGGCAGGCTCGGATCCGCGCGAGCCCGTTTCACGGATCTCGCCTTTCGAACACACATGAGCGAATCCAGGCTCAGGGAAGACATCTGCATGCTCGGCAAGTCGCTGTTCGATCGGGGACTGACGGTAGGCAGTTCCGGCAACCTCAGCGTGCGCCTCGAGGACGGGTGGCTGATGACACCCACCAACTCCTGCCTGGGCCGCCTTGATCCCGCAAGGCTTTCGAAGGTGGACGCCAAAGGCGCGCTGCTTTCCGGCGACAAGCAGACCAAGGAGTCCTTTCTTCACCTGTCGATGTATGGCGAGCGTCCTGATGCGCGTGCGATCGTCCATTTGCATTCCACCCATTCGGTGGCGGTTTCGTGTCTTGCCGATGTTGATCCGACGCAGCCCATACCGCCGGTCACGGCTTATTACGTGATGAAGATCGGCAATCTCGTTCTGCTGCCTTATTACGCACCCGGAGATATGGCGCTCGCGAACGCTGTGAAGGAAGTCGCGGGTAAACATCATGCGATCCTGCTCGCCAACCATGGTCCGATCGTGGCCGGGAAGGACCTTGAAAGCGCAGTCTATGCAACTGAGGAACTGGAGGAAACCGCCAAACTCTATCTGCTTCTGCGCGGTAACAAGCTTAAACTGCTGTCACCCGAGCAGGTGGCAGAATTGCACCGCAAGTGGCCACAGTGACGCAATCAGTTCAGAAGCTGCCCTGATTGCTCTTGTACGTGTCGGTCGCGAGTTGTGCATCCGTTCAAGCAAAACTCGCGTATCGTTTTTGCAAGGCTGCGTTTGCCGATGTCGCAAGAAGTAATCCGGTTCGAAAGCGGGCAGGGCCGCGGCATCGGTATTCCATTGATGACTGCAATAAAGGAGATCTCATGAACCAGAAACTCATCATCAGTTCGGCATTGGCCGGCCTGATCGCCATGGCCTCCACCGGAGGCGCGATGGCCGAGGAAAAAGGCAAAGAAAAATGCTATGGCGTCGCCAAGGCGGGCCAGAACGATTGCGCCAGCGCGACCGGTACCCACTCCTGTTCGGGACAGTCAAAAGTCGATAATGCGCCAGAGGAATGGAAATACGTCGCCAAAGGCACCTGTGACAAGCTGGGTGGAAAACTGGCGTACAAGAAGTAATCCGCGCAGTGTGGTTGATGCATCGGCGTGGGTGATCCAGACCGCCGATGCCGGCAGCTCGCCAGCATGAATGCGCCGTACGGGCAGCGGGTCAGGACCGCGGTGCACGGGGTCGGCATTGGCCTGCGCGCCCGTCATTACGGCGAGTTTCTCGAGTGCAATCCTCCGATCGACTGGCTGGAAGTCCATAGCGAGAACTTCTTCGGCGATGGGGGTTACGAGTTGCACGTACTCGAACACGTGCGCTCGCGCTATCCGATCAGCTTGCACGGCGTGGCGTTGTCGATCGGTTCGGCCGACGGCATGCGCCCGGCGCATTTGAAGAAACTCAAGCGCCTGACCGACCGGATCACGCCGGCGCTGATTTCGGAGCATCTTTGCTGGGGCGCATTGGGGCCCCGCCATTTCAACGATCTGCTGCCGATGCCTTACACGCAGGAGGCACTCGAGCGCGTGGTATCGCACGTCACGCAGGTTCAGGACACATTGAAACGGCAGATTCTGATTGAGAACGTGTCGAGTTACCTGCAATTCCGCGCGTCCGAAATGTCAGAGTTTGCGTTTTTGGCGGAGCTCGCGAAACGCACCGGTTGCGGCATTCTGCTCGATATCAATAATGTGTTCGTCAGTGCGGCAAATCATCATTTCGATGCCGTACATGCGCTGGTCGAACTGCCGCGGGAGCATGTTGGCGAGATGCACCTGGCCGGGCATTCCCGCGTGGGCGATCTGCTGATCGACGATCACGGATCGCGGGTCGCGGCGCCGGTATGGGCTTTGTACGAGGCGGCCTGCCGCCGGTTCGGTGCCGTGCCGACGCTTATCGAATGGGACACCGCTGTGCCTGAGCTCGCTGTCCTGATGGAAGAAGCGGACAAGGCTCGGCAATTCGCGCCGCCCGACCATGCGTAGTCTCGCCGAGCTGCAGCGCCAATTCGAATCGGACCTGGGCGTGGCATCGGTGGAGACGGCCGCGCTGGCCGCTTACGCCGGCACATCGCAGCGGGCGCAGCAGGGCCTTGAAATCTATCGCGGCAATATTCGCGCAAATACGGCAAGGGCGCTCGGCGCCGCCTATCCGGTCGTCGAGCAAATTGTCGGCGCCGAGTTCTTCTTCGGACTCGCGGCGCGATACTGCCGGCGATTTCCTTCCGAGAGCGGGGACCTGAATGAATTCGGCGAATTCTTTGCCATTTTTCTGGCTGACTTCAAAGCAGTCGCCGAATTTCCGTATCTGGCGGATGTGGCGCGCCTGGAATGGCGCGTGCACCGGGCGCATTATGCTGCCGATCCGGAACCATTCAATCCGGCTTGCCTGGCCGCTCTATCTCCTGACGAACAAGCGGCGATGCGCCCGCGACTGCATCCGGCCTGTAGCGTGCTGCAATCCGCCTATCCTGTCGCGCGCATATGGGAAGTGCACCAGGCCTCGTTCAGCGGCGAATTCGAGGTGAAGTTCGCAGAACGTCCCACTTACGCCCTCGTTCTGCGGCCGCGATTCCGCGTCGAAGTCGCCGCAATAAGCGACGCCGAAGCTGCTTTTCTGTTGTCGTGCCACGATGGGCAGACGCTGGAAGCGGCTTTGGCGGCGGCGCGCGAGCGCGACGAAGCATTCGATTTGGCACGGGCGCTGGGGGCTTGGGTCGCGTCCGCGGTGATCGTTGATTTCACATGCGATGAAGCGCTGTCGTCGGATTCGTAGACCTGAAGTGAACTGTTTCCGCGGCAACTGTCTCACCGCAAATCATCAGTCAAAGGAACCGGGATGTCAGACAAACGGGCAATCTACCCAAGCCTGCGGGACAAGGTCGTATTCATTACCGGCGGGGGTTCTGGAATCGGCGCGTCGATTGTCGAGGGGTTCGCGCGCCAGGGTGCGAAAGTCGGCTTTGTCGACATCGATGAGGCAGCAAGCAGTGCGCTGTTGAAAAGTCTAAAGCGTGGCGGGCTGGCGCCGCGCTTCATTTCCTGCGATGTGCGCGATATCGACCGATTGCGCGCTGCCATTCAAACGGTACAGTCGGAGTTCGGCGATATCGGTGTTCTGGTCAACAATGCGGGCCGGGACGACCGCCATGCGATCGACAGCGTGACCGTCGAGTTCTGGGACGAGCGCCTCGCGGTCAATCTGCGGCACCAGTTTTTTGCCGCCCAGGCGGTCGTCGAACAGATGAAACGGCTCGGCGGCGGCAGCATCATCAATTTCGGCTCGATTTCATGGATGACCGCGACCGGCGGCATGCCCGCGTACACAACCAGCAAGGCAGCCGTTCACGGTCTGACGCGGGGCCTCGCGCGCGATCTCGGGAGCTTCAACATTCGCGCCAACACGGTCTCACCGGGCTGGGTCATGACCGAGCGGCAGAGAAAACTCTGGCTCACGCCGGAGGGCGATCGCCGGCTGGATGAATTGCAATGCCTGAAAGGACGCTTGCAAGCCGACGATCTCGCCAACATGGTGCTCTTTCTCGCATCCGACGATGCAAGAATGATCACCTCGCAGAATATGATCGTCGACGCGGGGTGGACGTGAGGCAGGGCTAGGGGGACAGGGGCTAGGGATTAGGGGCTAGGGGCGAGGGGCGAGGGGCTAGGGATTAGGGGCTAGGGGGAGAAGGTGGTTCTCTATCCATGTGGTCTGATCGTGCGCAGCGAAGCTTGATTTTCAAACAGTGCTTAAGGACCTAATGTTCCCTAGCCCCTAGCCCTCAGCCATTTCCGAAATCCGGCTCGTAACGCACGCGGCCGGAAATCGACGCGCCCGGCGACAGGATCGCCCCGCCAATCTGTTCGGCTTCGAGGTCTCCAAGGTTTAGCCAGTCCACGGTGTTGCTGACCGGTTCGACGCACAGAAAGTCGCGCGAGGGCGGTCTGAAGACGACCAGATAAGACAACGGTGCTGGCGCGCTCATGCGCAAGCGGCGTCCCGTCTCTGGCCAGCGGATGGTCGCCACATGCTTCCAGCCGATGAAGTTGTTGTCGACTTGCACCGAATCCACTTTCAGCCCGCGCGCGAGCGATTCGACGATGTCGTTGCGGCTGAGCCGCACCGGCATATCGTGTTCGGATTCCCACATGTGCGACACTTCTGCCTGAAGCGTCATTCTCGGCGTATAGGGAAAGTAAGGATGCTGGCCGATGCCTACCGGCATCGAGGCCGCGTCGGTATTCGATACGATCAATTCGACTTCCAGGCTGCGCGGGGTCAAATTGAAATGCTGCTCGGCGCGATAGGCAAAGGGCCAGTCACCGCGTTCGTGCTCCAGAACAAGGCTCGCGGAGGCTTCATCATGCGCGGCGATTTTCCACGGCAACTTCCAGGCATTGCCGTGGATGGCGTGAGGCGAGTTGCCGAAATTGCGCGGCAGCGAAATATGGCGTCCGGCGAAGACGAAGCGACCATCTCGCACGCGGCCGCTGAACGGAATCAGCGGGAAGCTCGCCATCAGTTGCGGATTGGCCTCGGCGATCCCTTCGGCACTGGCCGGGCGCATCCACTCGATGCTTTGCCCCTTTTCCTTGCTGTAAAAGCGCGCGATCGAACCGCCGATAGCGGGCGCTATGCTCAGGTGCAGCGACCCGGCGGATATATCAATGAGTGAATTGTTCTTCATGATTGCACTCTGGGCATCCCCAAAACCGACGGACCAAATATTTTGACGGCAAGCGGTTCATGATAATCGGCATTGTCCAGGATCATCAGGCCGTGCCCTCGCGGTCGCGATTGTCCATCTGGAACGAAAATTCGTACAATCTTTGAGATGATGCTCGGCCCGGGTCGCCGCGTCCCAGGTCGCCGCGTCCCAAGAATTCTCACAACCGATTGGTCCTCGCGCTTTTTCTTATATCACTCTTCATCCATCGCATGGCAATTAATTCGCTGCAGGACAAGCGCGTTCTCATCACCCAGGCTCATGCTTTCATGGGGCCCATGCTCGGCGAAGTCTTCGCGGACCACGGCGCCACGGTCATCGCCAGTACGCAATCGCTGCTCGATCCAGCGGCGCCGGCGGCCCTCGTTGCCGCCACAGGCCGGATCGACATACTCGTGGTGAACCTGGCCGTCCCGGCCCCCACGACGCAGGCCGTCGAGGTCACCGATGAAGAGTGGCGGGACACGTTTGCTGCACTGGTCGATCCGCTGCCGCGGTTGTGCCGAGCGGTCCTGCCCCAGATGATCGAGCGCCGGGCAGGGAAAATTCTGGTCATGGGCAGCGCGTCGGCGTTGCGAGGAATGAAACGGGCATCGACTTACAGCGCCGCGCGCGGCGCGCAGTTGGCCTATGTCCAGGCCATCGGGATCGAATTTGCGTCACACAACGTGCAGATCAATGCCGTCGCGCAGAATTTCGTCGATAACCCCACTTATTTTCCGCAGGAGATTCAGGCGAATCCGCGTTTTCAGGAGCGGCTCAAGCGCGAAGTGCCGCTGGGCCGACTCGTCGGCGCACGCGAAGATGCCGAATTCGCCGCGTATCTGTGCAGCGAGCCGGCGAACTGCTTCGTGGGCCAGGTGTTTCCTGTTTGCGGAGGTTGGGTAAC
>CBDDRM010000222.1:0-15311 GCA_965233135.1 uncultured bacterium
TAGTTCTTCGCTTCTCCGCCAAACTTCTTCGACAGCACGTGCGTGATCGCCGCCGTCAGCGTCGTCTTGCCGTGGTCCACGTGCCCAATCGTGCCTACGTTCACGTGCGGCTTGTTGCGCTCAAACTTTCCCTTTGCCATCTCGCTTTTCCTCGGTATCTGTATTCGCTTCGTATCAGCTTCAAACTCGACCAACCCCTGCATCTTTGGAGCCCATGACCAGGATTGAACTGGTGACCTCTCCCTTACCAAGGGAGTGCTCTACCACTGAGCTACATGGGCGAACCCCGCCGCAAACGCCGTCCGCCTGCCCGACCTTGCACTTTCATAGTCATTCCATACTGCCGCCAGGCGAATCCTGGAGCGGGTGAAGGGAATCGAACCCTCGTCGTAAGCTTGGAAGGCTTCTGCTCTACCATTGAGCTACACCCGCCTGACATCGGGCTCTGCCCGCGAACCCCACTAAATCTCCCGACATGCGCACGAAGAAGTCCTGACAACCCAACAGCTTGCCGTCGCCCGTCCTGTGTTTCAGTATTTTTGGTGGAGGGGGAAGGATTCGAACCTTCGAAGGCAGAGCCGTCAGATTTACAGTCTGATCCCTTTGACCGCTCGGGAACCCCTCCGAACGAAACCGCGGATTATCGATAAGAATCGAAGGCCTGTCAAACCTTTGCAACGCCCTATTCAGAAACTCGATGCCTGGTTTGCGGGGCCTGGCACGGGCGTCGCGCGATCAGATCGCGGGATTCGGATATCTCAGGTGAATGGCGTCGATTTCGGCCAGCACGTCGGGCTGCAATTCGGTGTTCACCACATCGATGTTCTGCTCGAGTTGCTCCAGGGTCGTCGCGCCGATGATGGTGCTGGCACAAAACCAGCGGCTGCGCACGAAAGCAAGGGCCAGTGTCGCCGCGGAGAGTTGCGCCTTTGCCGCCAGCTCGGCGTAGGCTGCCACGGCGGCCATCACATTGGGCTTTTCGTAGCGTTGACCGAATGGCGGATACTTGGTCAGGCGCGCCCCTGCCGGCTTGGCGCCATGCAGGTATTTGCCCGTCAGATGACCAAAGGCGAGCGGACTGTAAGCCAGCAGCGCAATGCCCTCGCGCCGGGTGACTTCCGACAACCCCATCTCGAAACTTCTATTGAGCAGGTTGTAGGCGTTCTGAATCGACGCGACCACGGGCAGGCCGTTTTGCCGCGCAACGCGCAGGAATTCAAGCACACCCCAGGCGGATTCGTTGGACAGTCCCAGATAACGGATCTTGCCGGCCTTGATGAGCGGCGCAAACGCTTCTAGCTGGGCTTCGATCGGCGTCGCAACGCGTTCCTGTTTCGGGTCATAGAACGTATTGCCAAACAGGGGCAGATAACGGTCGGGCCAGTGAATCTGGTACAAGTCGACATAATCGGTTTGCAATCTGGCCAGACTGCCGTCAAGCGCCTGCTGGATGCTGCGCCGGTCGATCGGCCCCGGCCCGCCCCGCACCCAGTTGAAGCCGCGGCCCTGCGCGGTGATCTTGGTCGCGACGAGCAACTTGTCGCGCGACCGATGCTTGAGCCAGCTACCCAGATATGATTCTGTGCGTCCCTGGGTCTGCGCACTGGGCGGCACCGGGTACATCTCCGCCGCGTCGATGAAATTGATCCCGCGTGAAACCGCATAGTCCAGTTGCCGATGCGCATCGGCCTCGGTGTTCTGCTCGCCCCAGGTCATGGTGCCGAGGCAAATTTCCGATACGAGCAAGTCGCTCGATCCGAGCCGGTTGGTTTTCATCGCTATTGTCCCTCTGCGCCCGGTGGGCACGCAGCCGATATATATAGGTGTGCCAGGTGGTGCCGCCGAAGCGGCAACGCCGCATGGATGATCTCAGCGCAGCGCTACGATCAACTCGATCTCGACGGCCGCGTTGCGCGGTAATTCAGCGACGCCGACGGCACTGCGGGCATGCCTGCCCGCTTCGCCGAACACCTGCGCCAGCAATTCCGATGCGGCATCGATCACCTTGGGTTGCTCGTTGAAGCCAGGCGCCGAGGCGACAAAACCGGTTATTTTCAGCACCCGCTCGATTCGATCCAGCGACCCAAGCGCCTGCGTCAGGCAGGCGAGTGCCTGCAAAATGCAAAGGCGCGCAGCCTGCCGGCCACGCTGCAGCTCCACATCACCGCCGAGTTTACCCGTCACGATGGATTCGCCATCGCGCGGCAACTGCCCGCTGACAAACGCCAGGCGTTCATGAATGGTCACCGGAACATACTGGAAAGCCGGCGTCACGGCAGCCGGCACCACGATGCCCAACTCTTTCAGTTTCTCGCTGATCATTGATTCCCTGCTCCTGTCGTGATGACACTCAGGCAAGCTTGACGAGTTGTTTGCCGAAATTGCGGCCGCTCAACAGGCCGATGAAAGCGGCTGGCGCACTCTCCAGCCCGTGTGCGATGGTTTCGCGATAGTTGAGCTTTCGCGCCGCGTACCAGCCGGACAGATCGCGCAGCGCTTCGTCCCAGATTTCGACGTGTTCCGAAATGATGAAACCCTGCAACTTGACGCGGCTCACCAGCAGGCAGCGCAGGTGCTGCACGCCATAAGCCGCTGCGGCGTCGTACTCCGAAATATACCCGCAGAACGGGATGCGGGCGTGGGCATTGAGCAGCGGCAGCACGGCATCGAGGATACGGCCGCCGACATTCTCGAAATAAATATCGATGCCCTCCGGTGTTGCGGCTTGCAGCGCCTGCGCAAACGTCGACGCCTTGTAATCGATACACGCGTCTAAGCCAAGTTCATCGACGACATAGCGGCACTTCTCAGGCCCGCCGGCGATGCCGACCGCGCGACAGCCCTTGAGTTTGGCGATCTGTCCGACCAGGCTTCCCACCGCACCGGAAGCGGCCGCCACCACCACGGTGTCGCCGGGTGCGGGTTCGCCAATACGCAGCAATCCGTACCATGCTGTCACCCCTGGCATGCCGACCACACCCAGCGCGGTCGATATCGGCGCGCCATGCGTATCGACCTCACGCAGCGCGGATGCCGAGGCTACTGCATAGAGTTGCCATCCCAGGCGCCCGCTGACAATCGCGCCCGCTCGAAACCGCGGGTCGCGGGATTCGACGACTTCGCCGACGGTTCCGCCCACCATGACTTCGCCGACTTCGACTGCGGGCGCATAGGACTTGCCGGCATCCATGCGCATGCGCATGTACGGATCGAGCGAGAGATAAAGATTGCGCACCAGCACCTCGCCTGCGGCGGGCACCGGCAGCGCCGCCTCGACCAGCCGGAAATTTTTCTCCGTGACCCGCCCTTGCGGACGACTCGCGAGCACGATCTGCTGGTTGCGCATGATTCTCGACAAATATAAACGGCACGGCATGGGCCGCCGTGCCGGGTGATCACCGCGATCGGTTAACGCAATACCATCGCCTGGAAGAACGGCACGTAGGCCTGCAGCATAACCAGCCCGCCGACCAGCGAGGCCAACGCGACGCTGTGCCAGAACACGAAGCGCAGGATGATGCCCTCCTTGCCCTGTTGATTGGTCGCCACCGAGGCGACGACGATGCTTTGTGCGTCGATCATCTTGCCCATCACGCCGCCGGAGCTGTTGGCCGCCGCCATCAGCGTCGGATTCAGACCCAGCTTGTTGGCGGTGATCACCTGCTGGCTGCCGAACAACGCGTTCGACGCGGCGTCCGTGCCGGTCAAGGCCACGCCGATCCAGCCGATCAAGGTGCCGAAGAAAGGATAGAGCCAGCCGGTGTTGGCAAACGCCAGACCGAGCGTGCCGTCCATGCCCGAGTAGCGCGTGGTGTAACCCAGAGCCAGCATCGCGAGAATCGTCAGCAGTGAATACTTCATGAGCCCGAAGGTTTCAATCCAGGTCTTGAACATCTCGCGCGGCTTGAATCCCATGACGAATCCGGCAATCACCGCCGCGATCAAGATGCCCGTTCCGGTCGCGGAGATGACGCCCCATTTCCATATGGCGGGCTCCACGTGCGGGCTGGCCACTGCCGGGGCCACACGTTGCACGATGTTATGCAAGCCGGGAATCGGCCACTCCCAGTAGGTCACGCCTTTGACGTTCAACCAGGCTTTGACGACGGGCAGGCCCCACAGAAACAGCACGACGGTCAGGATCACCCACGGCGTCCACGCCTTGATGACCTGGTCCCGGGTGTGTCCGTGATGAGCCTTCGCAGCCTCCGCGCGGGGGACGACCACGCCCGCACCGGATGCGTCCAGCATGACGTGCGAAGGTTTCCAGAAGCGCAAAA
The DNA here is from genome assembly GCA_965233135.1 of uncultured bacterium. Lineage (GTDB taxonomy): Bacteria > Pseudomonadota > Gammaproteobacteria > Burkholderiales > JACQAP01 > JACQAP01. The sequence goes on from CBDDRM010000222.1 coordinate 4,281, forward strand.
ACACGGCCAGGATAACCATCGAGATCATCGCCCCGAGCATGTCCACCAGCCACGGGCCGTGGTAGTTCGAAATGACGAACTGCGGGATGGCGAAAGACAACCCGGCGACCAACACGGCAGGCCAGACTTCCAGCGTGCGCCGCCAGCCGCAGAAGGTCAGCACCAGCCAGATCGGCACGATCACAGAAAAGAACGGCAACTGGCGACCCACCATCGCGGACAGGGTCAGCAGGTAATCGGGATTCTCGGGCTGCGTTACCGAGTGCAATACGATGATCGGTGTGCCCAGTCCACCAAATGCGACCGGCGCAGTATTGGCGATCAATGACAGCCCCGATGCCGCCAGCGGCGTGAAGCCCAGCCCGATCAGGATCGCCGCGGTCACCGCCACCGGCGTGCCGCCTCCCGCAGCACCTTCGAAGAAGGCGCCGAAACAAAATGCGATCAGAACGAGTTGCAGGCGCCGGTCATTGGTGATGCCACCGATGCTGTCCTGCAGGACGGTAAACAAACCCGCCTTCAGCGTCATGCGGTAGAGGAAAATCAGATTGAAAATGATCCAGCAGATCGTGGTGGCAGCGAACAGGACGCCGTAGAATCCTGCGCGGGCGGTCAATTCGCCCGGCATGCCGACCACGAATATGGCGATGAGCACGGATGCCACCAGCCCCGCGATCGCCGCGTAGTGCGCGCGAATCTGAAAAATCCCCAAACCTCCGAGCAATACGATGACCGGTATCGCGCAGACGAGGGTGGACAGTATGGTACTGCCCAGTGGGTCGTAAACCTGTGACCAGATCATGTGGCCTCTCCCGTGAATATTCTTATTGGTCGACGGGACCGTTCGCTAGCGGGGACCCAATCGCGGTGCCAGTATAGTGCATCGGCTAGCGCCCAGGATGGCCTCAAGCAGGAGAGAAATGGCACCCTGTTGCCATCGGCCTAGCGCAGGCAGCGACCGGTTTAGTGGTGCCCGTCGGAGAGTTCGCCCAGCGGACGCTTGAACGTGTAGCGATACGGCTTCTTCACCAACTCCTCGGCGGCCGCATCGACGCTGTCGCTAGGCAGGGTGAAGGGCAGGGCCACGACGAAGGCAGCCGACCCCGCGATGACGGCGAGCAAGCCCAGCGGTCGGGTCACGAGCAGATCGACGACCATATCGGCGCCGGACGCATTGTCATTCTGGGCCAGCGCCATCGACGATGCGATCGTGAGCGCAATCGCACACCCGTTCAACCAGCGTCTTGCGCGGTGTTTCAAAGAAGACTCCGTGAATACGTCAGCGACGCGCTCATTCTACGCAATTCGAACCACCAGACGGCGGCGCCAAAAAAGCGCGGGAGCATCGACGTTTCTAGAGCGTGTACTTCACCAGTATGCGGGCCAGCCGCGCCTTCTGGCTGTTCCAGTGAATGAATCGCTGGCACACCTCTTTGTCCGCGGCCTGCACGCGTTCTGAAAAGACGTCGACGAATTTCGCGGCACCCGCGTCCTGTCCCAGTTGTACTCTCGTCTCGGACCAGGGTTGGGTTGAATCATCCAGCCGCGTAAAAAACTGCACTTCAGTGACCACTGCTGCGGCGGGAATGATCGCGCAGACGGACGCGCGCAGCGCGTTACCCTCGTTGCACGCGGCGTTCGATCCCGTTCCCGAAACGCCGGTCGTGCAAGCCGGCAGGCCGATGACCGCTGCGACACCCTCGATGCCGCGCCGTCGGTCCACGTCGGGTATTGCGTCGGCGGGTCGATCGCTCCTTTGCACCGCGGCTCGTTCAAGGCGCGTCGCCACCTCGCTCAGCTCGCGCAGGCGGGTCTGCATTTCCTCGCGCAGCGCCTTGTCGTCTGCGCGACTCTGAAAACCCTGGTACTCGGCCAGGGCGTAGCCTCCGACCAACGCAGCCAGCAGCAGCACGGCATAGGTGAACCAGCTGCCGGCGCGGCGCGTGATCGGCTTTCCGGCCGCCCGTTCGGCGGCCTGGCGGCGTGCATTGGAAGCCAACTGGAACAAAGCCGTGGCGAAGGTCGCACCCGCGCCAATCAATGCTGCCATCACCGGATCGGATAAATTCATGGTGCACGATGCTACCGGTTAAGGCGAAGCTGCGGAAGCCCGCGACGAGACCGTCAGTGCTATAGTTTGAACATGCAACTCGCTCTGAATTACGGCCGCGACCGTTACCCCCTGGAACTGCCCGAAGACTGGGATGTCACGGTCATCCGCAAGCCGGCCATGCCGGTAGAGACCGATCCCGCCAGGGCCGTGCGCCGCGCGCTTGACGCGCCGGTGACGGCCGGCGATCTGGCACACGAGGCCCGCGGTCTTTCTTCCGCATGCATCCTGATCTGCGACATAACGCGCCCGGTCCCCAACGGCCTGCTGTTACCGGAGATCATCCGGCAATTGCTGGACGCCGGCATGAAGCCCGACGGCATCACCGTATTGGTGGCGACGGGCTTGCATCGCCCCAACGAGGGAGCCGAGCTCGAAGAATTGGTCGGCGATCCGTGGGTGCTGGAGACCGTGCGCGTCGTGAATCACTTCGCGCGCGATGATGCCGCGCATGTCGACCTCGGCCGCACGCCCCGCGGAACGCCCGTCAAGCTCGACCGCCGCTTCGTCGATGCCGACCTGAAAATCGCAACCGGACTGGTCGAGCCGCATTTCATGGCCGGCTACTCGGGCGGGCGCAAGGTCATCGCGCCGGGCATCGCCCATCGCGACACCATCACGACATTCCACAGCGCGCGTTTCATGTCGCATCCCAAGGCCGACAACTGCATCCTCGAGGGCAACCCTCTGCACGAGGAACAACTGGAGATCGTGCGCATGCTCGGGCATGTGCTGGCGGTCAACACGGTCATCGACGAACACCGGCGGTTGTCGTTCGTCAATTACGGGGAAATTCTCGCGAGCCACCGGCAAGCCGTCGACTTCACGCAGCGCTACTCGCGTGTGCCGGTGGCGCGGCGCTTCAGCACCGTCGTCACCAGTGCTGCGGGCTATCCGCTGGACAAGACCTACTATCAGACCGTCAAAGGCATGGTCGGCCCGATCGATATCCTGGAGCCGGGCGGCAATCTTGTGATCGTTTCGGAATGCTCGGAGGGTCTCGGATCCGAGGAATATGCCGACGCGCAGCGGCGCCTCATCGCAATGGGCGCGGACGGATTCTTTGCCGATATCAGCCGCAAGCAGTTTGCGGACATAGACGAGTGGCAGACCCAGATGCAGCTCAAGCCGATGAAGGCCGGCGGGGTGCATTTGTATGCCAGCGGACTGTGTGACGCCGATCGAACGCTGACGGGAGTAAACCTCATCGATTCGGTCGAAGAAACCTTGAAGCAATGCGTCGAGCGCAGCGGCGACAACGCGCTGGCGGTCATTCCGGAAGGGCCGTATGTAGTGCCCTATTATCAGCCGGCCTGAGGACACGACCATGATCGAAGACAGAATAGTGGTGAATATCGCCGGCGGGCTGGACGTGCCCTTGCCGCGCATGGTCGACGTGCGCCAGAAATTCGATGGCGTGCATCTGGGTGACCTTCCGGCGACAGTCTCCCGGGAGTTCCAGCGGCCCGAGGTACGCGCGCAAGTCAAGGCGGGGCAGACCATCGCCGTCGGCTGCGGCAGTCGCGGTGTCGCCAACATCGCCACCATCACCCGGAGCGTCATCCGGGAACTCCAGAGTCTCGGTGCGCGACCGTTTATTTTTCCGGCGATGGGCAGTCATGGGGCGGCGACCGCTGAAGGGCAGCGCAAGGTGCTCGAGGGCTATGGCATTTCCGGGGAGTCGATGGGCGTGCCCGTCAAAGCGACCATGGACACCGTTGTCGTCGGTCATCTCGACGATGGCACGCCGGTGCACATGGACAGGTTCGCCGCCGAAGCCGACGGTGTGGTCGTTATCAACCGGATCAAGCCGCACACGGCGTTTCGCGGAGCGACCGAGAGTGGCGTGACGAAGATGCTGTCCATCGGCATCGGCAAGATCACCGGTGCTGCGACTTATCATCAGCACGGCATGGACACCTTTCCAACGCTGCTGCCCAAAGTACGCGATGTCAATCTCGCGCAGCGCAATGTCCTGCTGGGTGTGGGCATCGTCGAAAACGCGCACGACCAGACCGCCGTCATCGAGGTCATGCCGGCGAACCAGATCGCATCGCGCGAGCCGGTCCTGCAGGAAATGGCGAAACGGCTGATGCCGCAGTTGTATTTCGACGAAATCGACGTGCTCGTGATCGACGAGATGGGCAAGAACATCAGTGGCGCCGGTTTCGATCCGAATATCACCGGCCGCAACCGCCGCGCCGTGAAATGGAATTTTGGACCGAAAGTGAAAAAGATAGTCGTGCTGGGCCTGACGCACGAGACGCATGGCAATGCCACCGGAGTGGGGGGTGCTGACATCATCACCATGCGTCTGTTCAAGGAGATCGATATTCCATCGACCTACGCCAATATCATTACCTCGATGAATCTGGACGGCGGCGCCATACCGATCGTCATGAACACGGAACGCGAAGCTATACAGTTAGCGGTCAAGACGGTGGTCCGGGTCAAGCCCGAGAACTGCCGGATCGTGCGCATCCGAAATACGCTCGAGCTGTCCCGGATCCAGGTATCCGAACCCCTGCTCGGCGAGGTCCGTGCGCGGCCCGAACATTTCCAGATTGTGTCGCCAGCGGCGTCATTTGCCTTCGATGCGCAAGGACGGCTGGCGCCATTGCCATCGGCGCACGAACCGTCAACCCTGGCGGCGGCTGCACGTTAGCGACGATGGCTCCCGGAGGCGGGGGGCATTCAACAACATGCCGGGGGAACTCAAATGAAAAAGCTCATCGTACTGTTTTGCCTGTCGCTTTTCGCAATGCCGGTGCTGGCCACTACGCAGCAGGAAAAAATGAAGGCATGCAATGCGGACGCCGCCAAGCGAACCCTGAAAGGCGACGCGCGCAAAGCCTTCATGAAGGAATGCCTCAGCGCCAAGGCTGAGGCCAAGGAAGAAACGAAGTCCGCGACCCCGCAACAGGCAAGAATGAAGCAATGCAACGCCGACGCCAAAGTCAGGGAACTCAAGGGCGACGAGCGCAAGAAGTTCATGAGCGATTGCCTAAAAGGCAAAAGCGAAAGCTGATACAAGCGTGTTTCGTTGCCGCAGGTGTCAAGTCCGGAGCCCGGGGGACGCGGGACGCTGCCTCAGACGCGTTCGATCAGCGTGGCAATGCCCTGGCCGACACCGATGCACATGGTCGACAGCGCGTAACGGGCGCCACGCGCCTGCAATTCGCAAGCAGCCGTTGCAACCAGGCGCGCGCCGCTCATGCCCAGCGGGTGGCCCAGTGCAATCGCGCCGCCGTTCGGATTGACGCGCGCATCATCGTCGGCGAGTTTCAGCTGGCGCAGTACCGCCAGGGCTTGAGCGGCAAAAGCCTCGTTCAATTCGATGACGTCGATTTTATCCAGCGACAGGCCGCTGCGAGCCAGCAGCCTTTGCGTGGCCGGCACCGGACCCATGCCCATGATGCGGGGCGCGCAACCGGCCACCGCGGTGCCAAGCACGCGCGCCACCGGCTTCAGACCATGGCGGCTGGCAGCAGCCTCGCTGGCAAGAATCAGCGCGCAGGCGCCGTCGTTGACGCCCGATGCGTTGCCCGGCGTGACGGTGCCATCGGGTTTCACAACACCTTTGAGTTGACTCAAGGCCTCCATGCTGGTCTCGCGCGGATGCTCATCGCGCTCGACGACCAGCGCATCGCCTTTGCGCGATGGAATGGTCACCGGCACGATCTCTTTGGCGAGTCGGCCGTTGTTCTGCGCGGCGAGAGCCTTGGCCTGCGAGCGCAGCGCAAAGGCGTCCTGATCGGCGCGCGAGACGTTGAACTCCGCCGCCACGTGCTCGGCGGTTTCCGGCATGGAATCGGTGCCGTAAGCTTGCTTCATGAGCGGATTTACGAAGCGCCAGCCGATGGTCGTGTCATGGACGGCATTGGCACGCGAGAACGCGCTGTCGGCCTTTGGCATTACGAACGGCGCGCGCGACATGCTTTCCACGCCACCCGCGATCATCAGTTCCGCTTCGCCGGACCTGATCGCGCGCGCCGCGATGCCTACCGCATCCATGCCGGATCCGCACAGCCGGTTGATCGTGCTACCGGGGACCTCCTTGGGCACGCCGGCAAGAAGCAACGCCATGCGCGCGATGTTTCGGTTGTCTTCCCCGGCTTGATTCGCGCAGCCGAACACCACGTCGTCCACGGCGCTCCAATCCACCGCCGGGGCGCGCGCCATGAGGCCGCGCAATGCGATCGCCGCGAGATCGTCGGGACGCACGCGCGACAACGCACCGCCATAGCGGCCGATCGGCGTGCGCACCGCGGCGCAGATAAAAGCTTCAGCCATGATTGTCCTGGTCGTTTCCATGCGGATTATCGAGATTACCAGTCCACGACGGTGCCGTCGTCGAGGACTGCGTGGCCGGCATGCATGACTTCCTGTTTGAACGGATGCTTGGCAATGACGCGCTCGTCGATTTCCACGCCCAGCCCCGGGCGCTGCGGAATCATCCAGTGCCCATCCACGACTCGTATCGGGCTATCGAGGACGTCGTGATACCACGGTACCGCGCCCGACATTTCCTCCTGGATCACGAAATTCGGCGTGGCGATGTCGAAATGCAGCGCAGCCACACCGGCGAGCGGCCCCAGCGGGTTATGCGGCGCGATGCCGACGCCCGCGGTGTCCGCCATGGCCGCGATCTTGCGCGCTTCGGTAAAGCCACCGACGTGGCATAGATCGGGTTGTGCGATATTGATCGCACGCAACCGGAACAGGTCGTCGAACTCGCGCCGGTCGACCAGGCGCTCGCCGGCCGCGATGGGCACCGGAGACTTGTCGATGATCTGCTTCATCCCGGGGGCATCGCCGGGCTGGATCGGCTCCTCGACGAACAGGGGCCGCGACGGCGCCAGCGCATCGATGTATTGCAGCGCCGCGCTGGTCGATGCCGGGCGGCCGTGGAAGTCGATCATGATCTCGATCTCGTCGCCCACGGCCTCGCGCAATTTGCGCATCATGCCGCCGACGTGATCCTGCTGCCTGGGCGACGCGGTGAAGTGCGTGTACGGAATGAACACCACCTTGAGCGCCTTGTAGCCTTTTTCGATGACCTGCAGTCCGCGTTCGACGATGGCGCCGTGATCCATGCTCTCATACACGGCGGTCATGTCGCCGAAACCCAGATGCGTGTAGATCTTGATGCGATCGCGCGTCTTGCCGCCGAGCAGCCGCCACACCGGCACATCGAGCTCTTTGCCCCAGATGTCCCAAAGCGCCATCTCGATGCCGCTGATCGCGGTGTTGCCGATCACCCCCAGACGCCAGAAGGAATGTTTGAACATGACGCGCACGGCCTGCTCGATATCGCGCGGATCGCGTCCGAGCAGCAGCGGCTCCAGATCCTGGACCGCACCGACCACGGCGCGCGTCTTCCATTCCAGCGTGGCTTCCCCCCAGCCATACAATCCCGGCTGGTCCGTGTCCACGCGCACGAAGACCCAGTTGCGCATTTCGGCATTGCAAACGGACGTCCTGATTCCGGTTATTTTCATTCCCCCTCCGCAGGACGAAGATTAAAGCGAACCCCCGCATGAAGCCAGCGCGGCGAATCGTGCATAATCGACGAAGAATAATGCCAACGCGCCGCTTTGCCGCTGGCGCGAAACGCACAGACACCATTTTGGGGGGGAGATGGCCCGATCCCTGGGACCGTTCGACTACATCATCATCGGCGCCGGCTCGGCGGGGTGTTTGCTGGCCAATCGCCTGAGTGCGGATCCGAAAGTGCGGGTCCTGCTGCTGGAAGCCGGCGGCAAGGACGATTATTTCTGGATTCATGTGCCCGTAGGCTACCTGTATACGATCGCCAATCCGCGCACGGACTGGTGCTACAAGACGGATCCGGACCCCGGGTTGAACGGCCGTTCCATCGGCTATGCGCGCGGCAAGGTGCTGGGCGGCTGTTCATCGATCAACGCGATGATCTACATGCGCGGGCAGAAAAGCGACTACGACCATTGGGCCTCGCTGGGCAACGCGGGCTGGTCATGGGATGAAGTCCTGCCCTACTTTTTGCGTACCGAGGATTACGAGCACGGAGCGAGCGCGCTGCACGGCGCCGGCGGGGAGTTGCGCGTGGAAGAACGCCGCGTAAACTGGGAAATCCTCGATGCATGGCGCGACGCGGCGGCTGAATGCGGCATCCCCAAGATCGACGAGTTCAATCGCGGCGACAATTTCGGCAACGCCTATTTCCAGATGAACCAGAAGCGTGGCGTGCGCTGGAGCAACACCAAAGCCTTCCTGCGTCCGGTCATGCACCGGCCGAATCTGACCGTCGTCACCAACGCCCACGTCGAACGCATCGTCCTGCAGAACATGGGTATGCTGCGGCGTGCGACGGGCGTCGAGTACCGCCTCGGCCCACGCGGCAAGCAGATTGCCGACGCGAAACGCGAAGTCATCCTGTCCGCCGGCGCCATCGGTTCACCGCAGATTCTGCAGCTCTCCGGCATCGGCCCCGCCGCACTGCTCAAGGAGCACGGCATCGAGGTCGAACACAACTTACCGGGCGTGGGGGAGAACCTGCACGACCATCTGCAGGTGCGCATCGTCTACAAGGTCAGGAACGTCGGCACGCTCAACGAGCGGGCCAACAGCCTGTTCGGCAAGGCGGCCATGGGCCTCGAGTACCTGATGTACCGCACCGGTCCGCTGACCATGCCACCTTCGCAACTGGGCGCCTTTGCGCGCAGCGATCCTTCGCAAGCGTCGGCCAACATCGAATGGCATGTGCAACCCCTGTCGCTGGACAAGTTCGGCTCGCCGCTGCACAAGTTTCCGGCCATCACACCCTCGGTATGCAATCTGCGCCCGACCAGCCGCGGCCACGTGCGCATCAACAGCGCCAACCCCTATGAGCACCCCTCCATCAAGCTGAATTACCTGTCCACGCCGGAGGACCGCCAGGTCGCGATCGACTCGATCCGCAAGACGCGGCAAATCATGAAAGCCAGAGCCCTGGCCAAATATCAGCCGGAAGAATTCCTGCCGGGCCTGGACATCGACGGCGACGATCAGCTCGCGCGCGCTGCGGGAGACCTGGGCACGACCATTTTTCACCCCGTAGGCACCTGCAGAATGGGCCGTGACGCCATGGCGGTGGTCAACGAACGCTTGAAGGTACGCGACATGGCCGGTCTGCGTGTGATCGATGCGTCAGTCATGCCGCGCATCACGTCCGGCAATACCAATGCACCGACCACGATGATTGCCGAAAAAGGCGCTGAAATGATCATTCAGGACTGGAAAAAAGCCCCTGCATGACGATGACAATCGGAGGAAAACCGCATGCCCGCTTACCTGATTTCCCAGATCGACGTGCACGACCCCGCAGGTTACGAGGACTATCGCAAACTCGTCGGCGCCTCACTCGCCAAATATGGCGGCAAGTTCGTCGCCCGCGGTGGCAGGATCGACGTGCTGGAGGGGGACTGGAGGCCCCGGCGTGTGGTGATCTGCGAATTCGAGAGCCTCGAACGGGCGCGCCAGTGGTACGAATCGCCGGAATATCGACCGGCCATGGACATCCGCCAAAAGACGTCAGACGCAAAAATCATCGTCGTCGACGGAATCTGAAGCGCTAGTCGGCCTTGAAACCGACCTTCTTGTGGCTGCCGTCGCAGTAGGGTTTGTTCTGCGATTGACCGCAGCGGCACAGCCAGGTTTCCTGCACGCGGTTGAGCATGCGGCCGGTGCCGCTGACCAGTTCCAGGCTTCCCGAAAAATACAGCGGCCCGTCTTTCTTCGGCGTGAGCCTCAGCTCGCCATCGCGCGCCGCGAGCGCCTCGGAGGTTTGCGCCGGCAGCTCGCCCGTGGACACGAATCCGGCTGCGACGTGGCTATTGTCGCAGTACGGCTTGTTCTTCGACGCGCCACAACGGCATAAGGTCGTGCGCAGGTGCATCACTGTCTCGCCGACGCGCAGCTGCGCGTGCACCGCCAGCGGTCCGTTCTCGCGCACGCGTATCTGATTGACCGGCGGCGGCGCCTCCTGCATGCCCCCATCGAGGCGTTCCCAGGTAATCGCCCCGGACGGACAGGCCAGCGCAGTCGCGACGATCTGTTCAGCATCGGCGCGATCGGGCTGAATCCACGCACCGGGCGCATCGGCCTGAAATACTTCCGGCCTGGTCAGCACGCAATGACGCGAATGGATGCATTTCGCGGGGTCGAAGCGCACGACGAGCTTTTGGCCGCGATATTCCTGGATTTTTCCGCTCACCTTGCGCCCCTCCCGTCTGCAACGCGCGCCGGGTAATCCTGCATGTTACTCGCTGCGACGAATGGTTGTCAGGAGCTCAAGCCCCGTCGATCGTGAAGTCAGGCCCCGCGCGGAATACGCAAGGTCGCTTCCAGGCCGCCACCTTCGCGGTTTTTCAAGCGTACCGAGCCGCCATGGGCCTGAGCGATATTGCGCGCGATGGAAAGGCCCAGGCCGTTCCCGCCGGTGTTGCGGTTGCGCGAACCTTCGACGCGGTAAAACGGCTCGAACACCCGCTCGATATCGCCTTCGGGAATACCGGGCCCGTCATCGGCGATGGCGATGGCGAGCGCCCCGTCCTCGTCGCGCAGCGTGATCTCGGCGCGGCGGCCGTAGGCGAGCGCATTGTCGAGCAGATTCTGCAGGCAGCGCTTGAGCGCCTGGGCGCGGGCCATTACGGGCGTGTGCACCGTGCCGGACACAGTCACGGTATGGCCCGCCTCCTCAGCGTCATCCTTGAGGCTGGAAACGAGCGCCGTCACATCGATCGGCTGCAGCGCTTCGCCCGCATCGGCCAGGCCGCGCATGTAGTCCAGAGTCGAACCCACCATTTGCTGCAACTCGTCCAGATCCTTGACGAACTTCGTCTTGACCTGGACATCGTCGAGCATCTCGGTGCGCAGGCGCATGCGGGTGATCGGCGTCTTCA
>CBDDRM010000223.1:0-18782 GCA_965233135.1 uncultured bacterium
ACCCTGGCGGCCATGATCGAGCATCGCAACGCCCAGAAGCCGGGTCACATCCTGACCATCGAGGATCCGATGGAGTTTGTGTTCCGCAACGACAAATGCGTGATAAACCAGCGCGAAGTCGGCACCGATACGCGCAACTACGAAAATGCGCTGGTGAACGCCATGCGCGAAGCGCCCGATTTGATGATGATCGGCGAAATCCGCGACCGCGAAACGCTGCAGCACGCGCTGCTGTATGCCCAGACCGGACATTTGTGCATCTCGACCTTGCATGCCAACAACAGCTATCACGCATTGAACCGCATCATTAATTTCTTTCCGTACGATGCGCGCACCTCGCTGTTGTCGGACCTGTCGATCAGCCTGCGCGCGATCATTTCACAGCGCCTGGTCAAGGCCAACGACGGCTCGCTGGTCGCGGCCGTGGAGGTCATGCTCAATACCAAGCACATCGCGGAACTCATCAAAAAAGGCGAGATTGACCAGATACGCGAAGCCATGGAGCAGAGCCTCTCGCCCGGCTCGAAAACCTTCGAGCAGGCACTGTTCGAGCTGTACATGGCCGGCACGGTTGCCAAGGACGAGGCGCTGAAAAACTCGGACTCTTCGACCAACCTGTCGTGGCTGATCAACAATTTCGAACAGAAGGCCGCCGGCAAGTTGGGAGAAAGTCCGACTGGACGCGTGATGGTCAAGCCCGGTGGCGGCTATTCTTTCAACGAAATCAAGCTCAATGTGGATGAGGAAAAGAGCTGATCCAGCTCCGATAGCACTCGCGCCGGCATGCGGCCGGCCGCTGACCCGATGACTTCTGCGACATTCGACCTGGCGCGAGAACTGATCTCGCGCATTTCCATCACACCCAACGACGGCGGCTGCCAGGATCTGCTGGCGCAACGTCTTGCCGGTCTCGGCTTCACGATCGAAAGGCTGCGCTTTGGCGACGTGGATAATCTGTGGGCGCGCCGCGGGCAAAGCGCGCCCCTGGTGTGTTTCGCCGGACATACGGACGTGGTACCCACCGGTCCCTTGAGCCAGTGGCACTCCGATCCCTTCCTGCCCACGGTGCGCGAAGGCGTTCTTTATGGACGCGGGGCCGCCGACATGAAGTCGTCGATCGCCGCATTCGTCACGGCCGTCGAAGGGTTTCTGACCGAACATCCCGCACATCCGGGCTCGATCGCGCTGCTGATCACTTCCGATGAAGAAGGCATCGCCGTCAACGGCACCGTCAAGGTCGTCGAGGCATTGCGCGCGCGCGGGGAAGCGCTCGACTACTGCATCATCGGCGAACCCTCATCGGTGGCTCTGCTCGGTGACACCATGAAAAATGGCCGCCGCGGCTCGCTTTCGGGCGAGTTGCTGGTGCGCGGCATTCAGGGCCATATCGCCTATCCGCACCTGTCGCGCAATCCCGTGCACGAATTCGCGCCGGCGCTGGCCGAGCTTTCCGCGGTCCATTGGGATGACGGCAACGAGTACTTTCCGCCTACCACCTGGCAGATATCGAATATCGCCGCCGGCACCGGTGCCAATAATGTGATTCCCGGCGAACTGCGCGTGTCTTTCAATTTCCGCTTCTCCACGGCCAGCACCACGGAATCGCTCAAGACCCGCGTGCACGAAGTGCTGGACCGCCATGGTGTCGAATACACCCTCGATTGGTGGCTTTCCGGCCAGCCCTTCCTGACCCCCAGAGGTAAACTCGTCGAGAGCCTGTCGCGCGCCATCAATACGGTGACCGGGCGCACGCCCGAACTGTCGACCAGTGGCGGCACTTCCGACGGGCGTTTCATCGCGCAGATTTGCCGCGAAGTGGTCGAGCTGGGTCCGATCAACGCCTCGATACATAAACTGAACGAGCATATCGGCCTGGACGATCTCGACGCGTTAGCCCGCATTTATCGCCTGGCGCTCGGCCACATCCTGGATGGCCGCTGAAGCGCATGAGCCGGCGCAGACCGCAGGCGAATGGCTGGAAGCGACCATTCGCCGATTCGCGCTGGCCGAGTTGCATTTCGGCCATGGCAGTCACGATGCGCGGGACGAAGCGGCCTATCTGCTACTGCACACGTTGCGTTTGCCGCTCGATGATCTGGACGCGGTTCTCGCGCGGCGCCTCAGCAGCGCCGAGATGGACAAACTGGAAAGCATCGTGCGCCGGCGTATCGACGAACGCCTTCCGGCCGCTTATCTAACCCGCGAGGCGTGGCTGGGGGAATACCGTTTCTACATCGACGAACGCGCCATCGTGCCGCGCTCTTTCATCGCGGAACTGCTGCGCGACGCACTGCACCCCTGGATCCGCGACGAGCAGCCCGTCTCCCGGGCGCTCGATTTATGTACCGGCTCAGGCTGCCTTGCGATACTGCTGGCATTGGCGTTTCCAGAAGCCCGGGTCGATGCCACCGAACTGTCGGCCGATGCCCTCGGTGTCGCGCAACGCAATGTGGCGGAGTATGAACTGCTCGACCGCGTGCATCTGATTCGCGGTGACTTGTTCGCAGGCCTGAGCGGGCGCTATGACGTGATCGTGTGCAACCCGCCTTACGTGAACCGCGAATCGATGGAGTTGCTTCCACGCGAATACCGCGCCGAGCCGCCCATGGCCCTTGCGGGCGGCGCCGATGGCCTGGATATCGTGCGTCGCGTGCTCGCGCAGGCGGGTTCACACCTGGACAAGAACGGAATCCTCATTGTGGAAGTCGGGCATAACCGGGAGGCCCTGGAACAGGCCTATTCCGATCTGGCTTTCACCTGGCTCGAGACCTCGGGCGGTGACGGCTTTGTGTTTCTGCTGACGGCGCAGGATCTGGCGCACTGACCTCCTCGTCGGGCGCTTCGGGCGCGCTGCCCGCCCATTCCAGCAGCTCGACGATTTCGGCTTCCTTGAGTTCGATCCAGTTGCCGCGCTTGAGTCTTGGCGGCAACGTCACGATGCCGAACCGCACGCGCATCAGCCGGCTGACCTGCAATCCGAGCGCCTCAAACATGCGTCTTACGACACGGTTGCGCCCTTCCTTGAGGACGACACGGTACCAGCGATTACGGCCCTCTCCCCCCTTGTCTTCAAGCACGTCGAATTTGGCCACGCCGTCGGAAAGGCGCACTCCCGTTTTGAGCTCCTGCAGGTGTACCGGCGACAGGGTCCCGAACAGTCGAACAGCATATTCGCGTTCCACCTCGAAACGAGGATGCATGAGACGGTTGGCGAGTTCGCCGGAGGTCGTGAAGATGAGCAATCCGCCGGTGTTGAAATCCAGTCGGCCCACCGCGAGCCATTTTGCGCTGCGTATCACCGGCAGCTTCTCGAAAACACTGCGCCGGCCCTGCGGATCATTGCGACTGACGATTTCACCGTCGATCTTGTGATAAACGATGACCCTCGGCAGGCGTGAAGTGACCTTGAACTTGATCTGCCGGCGCCCGACCTGAATCATGTCCGCCGTCGTCACGCGCATGCCCAGCGTCGCGGGCTCGCCATTGACCTTTACCTTGCCCGACTTGATGACTTCTTCCATGGCCCGTCTGGACCCGAGGCCCGACTGTGCCAGGACTTTCTGCAGTTTCTGCGAGCGAACATCCGCGGCCGCGCTTGCAGCAACCGGTGCTGCAGGCGGCGCACGCTTGGCCGGCGGTCGCGCAGGCCTGCGCGATCCCTTGGCAACTGCCGGCGTGCTCTTCGGTGCGCGCCGCGGCGAAACGCGCCGTTTACCCGCGTCCGACGTGGAGCCGGCGGCCATCAGGCGGGTCTCCTTTCAATCATCGCCTGTGCCAGGGTGCCGCTGTCGACGTGTTCGAGTTCTCCGCCCACCGGCAGGCCGCGCGCAATGCGCGAAACTTTCATGCCGCGCGCATGCAGCAGTTCGCCGACATAGTGCGCCGTTGCTTCGCCTTCCACCGTGAAATTCGTTGCCAGTATGGTTTCCTTGACGAGACCATCGAGAGCTCGCTTGACCAGGCGATCCAGATGAATTTCCTTGGGTCCTATGCCATCGAGCGGCGACAGGCGGCCCATCAAAACGAAGTACATGCCATCATAAACCTGTGCCTGTTCCATCATCAGCAAATCCGCCGGAGATTCCACGACACACAGATAACTCTGGTCGCGCCGCGTCGAACTGCACAGATCGCACACCGGCTGCTCGGTAAAATTATTGCAGCGTTCGCAATGCCGCACCCGGGCAAGCGCCTGATCGAGCGCACGACCCAGTCGCTGCGCACCGGGATGATCGCGCTGCAAGAGATGAAACGCCATGCGCTGCGCCGATTTCGGCCCCACGCCCGGCAGGCAGCGCAAGGCATCGATCAACTCTTCTACCGTGGACGGGGTTTTCATCGGCGGGTGGCGGCAATCGGGAACAGTCGCACGGCCCTGCTCACCGTCTGCGCTTTCCTAGAACGGCAATTTCATGCCCGGAGGCAAACCGAATCCGGAGCTGAGCCCCGACATCTTCTCCTGCGTGACGGTTTCCACCCGGCGCACGGCGTCGTTAACCGCCGCGGCAATGAGATCCTCGAGCATATCCTTGTCGTCACCCATGAGACTCGGGTCGATACTGACGCGCTTGACGTCGTGCCGCCCCGTCATCGTAACTTTCACCATGCCCGCGCCGGCCTGGCCCTCGACTTCCATCGCGGCTATTTCTTCCTGCGCCTTCTTCAGGTTCTCCTGCATTTGCTGGGCCTGTTTCATCAGGCCCGCGAGCTGACCTTTCATCATCTGTGTCTTCCTTACTGAACCGGTTTGATCGAAGTGTCCTTGAGTCTGGCATCGAAGCTTTCGACCAGTTCTCGCACGAACGGATCCGTGTCAATGGATTGAATGGCATGCGCCAGTTTTGCCTGCCGTTCCTGGTTGGCAATCTCCGCGGGCGTCTTGCCGGTGCCACCGATCGAGATCCTTAGCCGCAGCTTGCGTCCGAAATATTCACTTAATGCTGCTTGCAGTTTCTCGGTGTAGGCTTTCTCGAGCAAGTGTTTATGCGCCTCGGGTACAAGCAGCTCCAGATTATCCCCCTGCAGCGTCTGGAATTCGCAGTTATCGCCCAGCATGCGCGCCATGCCGCCGACCTTGATGCGTCCAACCAGGTTCCTCCAATCCGTCAGTGCAGCTTCAATGGGCTGCGCGGCGTCAGCGGGCTGTTGCGTCCTCGCGGCCGGCAGGTCGTGACTCCCATCGCCCGAATCCATGGCGGCTGGCGCCTCGGCGGTTGCTGGCAACGGTGCTGCGGCGGTCCGCGGGGCATCATGCGTGCCCCGCGCGCGAGCAACGGGCGAACCCGGGGCTTCGCGCGTGCTATCGGGCTCCACTGGTACGAACGCCAGCATGCGCATCAGCGACATGGTGAATCCCGCAAATTCGTCGGGAGCAAGGCCGAGATCGCGGCGGCCGTGGATCGCAATCTGGTAGAGCAATTGCACGTCGTCTTCCTTGAACTGGCGACCGAGCGCGATGACGCGGTCGCGATCGGGCTCATCATCGCCCAGCGCTGCGGGAACCGCCTGCGCCAGGGCTATCCTGTGCAGCAGGCTGGCCAAGTCCTGCAGCGCGGTCTCCAGCGACAAACTGCGCGCCGCCATGCGATCGGCTTGCGCCAGCAACGCAGGCCCGTCGCCACGAGCCAACGCATCCAGGATCGCGAACAGATAACCGCGATCCACCGCGCCCAGCATGTCGTGCACCGACGCCGCTTCGACTTTTCCGGCACCATGGGCGATGGCCTGATCGAGTAGTGACAAAGCATCGCGCATGCTGCCATCCGCCGCGCGCGCCAGCAGGTTCAGTGCGTTCGCCTCGAACGCGACGTTCTCCCATCCGAGAACGTTTTCCAGCTGGCCGCGAATCTGTGATAGCGGGATCTGCTTGAGGTTGAACTGCAGGCAACGCGACAACACCGTTACCGGAATCTTCTGCGGATCCGTGGTGGCCAGGATGAACTTTACGTGCGCCGGAGGCTCTTCGAGCGTTTTTAGCATTGCATTAAACGCCGATCGCGACAGCATATGCACTTCGTCAATGATGTAGACCTTGTAGCGCCCGCTGCCGGGTGCGTACAGCGCGCCTTCCAGCAACTCGCGCATGTTATCGACCTGGGTATTGGATGCGGCATCGAGCTCGAACAGATCGACAAAGCGACCACCGTCGATCTCCAGGCATGTCTTGCAGGCTCCGCACGGCGTTGCAGTCACGCCGGTCTCGCAGTTGAGCGCCTTGGCGATGATTCTTGCGAGCGTGGTCTTGCCAACGCCGCGCGTCCCGGTCAGCAGATAGGCGTGGTGAAGCCGTTGTTGTGTCAGCGCGTTGCTGAGGGCACGCACGACGTGCTCCTGACCGACCAGTTCGGCGAAACCCCGGGGGCGGTATTTGCGTGCAAGCGCCAGTGTCACGTCGTTCCTCGATATTGCGCGATAGTCATTTCACCTTCGCACCCTGGGGCGCCGCGACTGCCGATGTCGCGGCGCCACCGCATGGGTGGCGAGCCTTACCCCCGGCACTTGCAGAAAATAGCTGTGGCTGCTTCCTTCCGGACCTGACCAGTTTCACTACCATGCAATGCGGGGAGGCCCGCCATTGAAAATTCTGACGTGAGGGGCGAGGGACGAGGGTCGATGGAAAAACCTTAGTCATTCACCCTTCACTCTTT
Source organism: uncultured bacterium (assembly GCA_965233135.1). Classification (GTDB taxonomy): domain Bacteria; phylum Pseudomonadota; class Gammaproteobacteria; order Burkholderiales; family JACQAP01; genus JACQAP01. The sequence continues at coordinate 6,648 of CBDDRM010000223.1, forward strand.
TGCCGTTCACCGTTCGCGGTCAAGGCTAAGCGACCGCGACCGGAATCTTGCCTATTCTGGACTGCCATTCACGCGGTCCGGTCACATGAACCGAGGTGCCGTTGACATCCACTGCGACCGTGACCGGCATGTCTTTGACCTCAAACTCGTAAATCGCCTCCATGCCGAGATCGGCAAAAGCCACCACGCGCGAAGACTTGATCGCCTTCGAAACGAGGTAAGCCGCGCCGCCAACCGCCATCAGATAAACCGCCTTGTGCCTGCGGATTGCTTCGACTGCCGCCGGGCCACGCTCCGCCTTGCCGATCATGCCTAGCAGCCCGGTTTTCGCAAGCATGGTTTCGGTGAATTTATCCATGCGCGTAGCCGTCGTAGGTCCCGCGGGGCCGACCACTTCATCCCTTACCGCATCCACGGGTCCGACGTAATAGATGAACCGGTTCCTGAAATCGACACCGTCGGGCAACCCCTTGCCCTGGTCCAGAAGATCCTGGATACGCTTGTGTGCCGCATCCCGGCCAGTCAGCAGTTTGCCATTCAGCAATAGCGTTTCTCCAGGCTTCCAGCCGGCTACCTCTTCACGGGTGACCGTGCCCAGATCGACGCGACGCGACGCTGGCGAGGGCGACCAGCGCACATCGGGCCAGCGGGCCAGGCTCGGCGGCTCCAGGCGCGCCGCACCCTGGCCATCCAGCGTGAAATGAGCATGCCGTGTCGCCGCGCAATTGGGGATCATGGCAACCGGCAGCGATGCCGCGTGTGTCGGGTAGTCCAGAATCTTGACATCGAGCACCGTGGTCAAGCCACCGAGACCTTGCGCGCCGATGCCCAGCGCGTTGACCTTGTCGCAGATTTCGACCCGCAACTCCTCGATGCGGTTCTTCGGGCCGCGTCGTTTGAGCTCATGCATGTCGATCGGCTCCATCAGCGCCTCCTTGGCAAGCACCATGGCCTTTTCCGCGGAGCCACCAATACCGATCCCGAGCATGCCGGGCGGACACCATCCCGCGCCCATCGTCGGCACCGTCTTCATGACCCACTCCACGATACTGTCCGACGGGTTGAGCATGACGAACTTGGATTTGTTCTCCGATCCTCCGCCCTTGGCCGCAATTCGCACATCCACGGTATTGCCCGGAACGACTTCCACGTGGATCACGGCTGGCGTGTTGTCGCGGGTATTCCTGCGACTGCCAGCGGGCTCTGCCAGTATCGACGCGCGCAGTTTGTTATCCGGGTGCAGGTAGGCGCGACGCACGCCCTCGTTGACCATGTCGGCGACGCCCATGGTCGCATCTTCCCAGCGCACGTCCATGCCGATGCGTAAGAAAGCCACGACGATGCCCGTATCCTGGCAGATCGGCCGCCTGCCTTCGGCACACATCCTGGAGTTAGTCAGGATTTGCGCAATGGCATCGCGCGCTGCCACAGATTCTTCCATCCGGTAAGCCTCTGCCAGCGCATCGATGTAATCCATCGGGTGGTAATAAGAAATGTACTGCAATGCGTCGGCAACGCTGTCGATCAGGTCTTCCTGGCGGATAACGGTCATGGTGCGGTGGACAGGAGGCGGGGGAATCAGTGAGCAGCGCTTGGCGCCGTCGCGATACGATCAGTATACGCCATGACCAGAGCCGAGACTACGAATGTCAGGTGTATCACCACCTGCCATTTGATGGTCTGTTCGGTCATATGCGGCGCATTGATGAAGGTCTTGAGCAAATGAATCGACGATATGCCGATGAGCGCCATGGCGAGTTTGACTTTCAACACGCCTGCGTTGACGTGAGACAGCCATTCTGGCTCATCGGGATGTTCCTGGAGGTTCAATCTGGAGACGAAAGTCTCGTATCCGCCGACGATAACCATGATCAGCAGATTCGCAATCATGACCACGTCGATCAAACCAAGCACCAGCAACATGATGTCGGTCTCCGACATGCCCTGCACGTCCATTACCAGATGCTTGAGTTCGACCATGAAGTGATACACGTACACGGTCTGTGCGACGATCAATCCGACATACAACGGTGCCTGGAGCCAACGACTCCAGAAAATGAAGCCCCCCAGAATGCGTTGGGACTTGATGGTGCGCGAATCCAACATTTTCAGAACGGTTTAGTTTGCGGGACCGCGGATTTTACACCACGCCCTATCGGTGCAGTCATCGCCCGGGTATCCCCAGTAAGTTCTCGCTATAATTGAAGGCAAAGTTGCGGCAATAGCCGAGGCAAAAGCCGAACAGCAGAAATATTGGGGAGGGTGCTATGAGCACGATCGAATCCGTTCTGCATGAAAACCGCGTATTCCCACCAGCGCCGGATTTCATCAAGCAGGCCAACGTTTCCGGCATGCCGGCCTACCAGGCGCTCTGTGCCGAAGCGCAGAAGGATTACCCAGGCTTCTGGGCACGTCTTGCCAAAGAAAACCTCCTTTGGCACAAACCGTTTGCAAAAGTGCTCGACGACAGCAAGGCCCCCTTTTTCCAATGGTTCGGCGACGGCGAACTGAACGTTTCCTACAATTGCCTGGACCGGCACCTGAACAACCAGCCTAACAAGACCGCGATCATCTTCGAGGCCGATGACGGCACCGTCACGAAAATCACCTACAAGCAGCTCTATCACCGCGTTTGCCAGTTTGCCAACGGTTTGAAATCCATCGGCGTGCGCACCGGAGAGCGCGTGATCATCTACATGCCGATGTCGATCGAAGCCGTCATTGCCATGCAGGCCTGTGCGCGCATCGGCGCTACGCATTCTGTCGTGTTCGGCGGGTTCTCGGCCAAGAGCCTGCAGGAACGCATCGTCGATGCAGCAGCCACGGCCGTGATCACCGCCGACGGGCAGATGCGCGGCGGCAAGGAAATCGCGCTCAAGCCAGTGATCGATCAGGCCATGGGCATGGGCGGATGCGATTCCATCAAACAGGTTGTGGTTTACAAGCGTACGGGAAGCGCGACGCCGATGCAGGCGCCACGCGATATCTGGTGGCAGGATCTGGTGCAGAACCAGCCCGACGTCTGCGAGCCGGTGTGGGTCGGCGCCGAGCATCCGCTGTTCATCCTCTATACGTCCGGCTCGACCGGCAAGCCAAAAGGCGTTCAGCATTCGAGTGCAGGCTATTTGCTGATGGCCATTCTGACGATGAAATGGACCTTCGATGCCAAGCCGGCCGACGTGTTCTGGTGCACAGCCGACGTGGGTTGGGTCACGGGCCACACCTATATCACCTATGGCCCGCTTGCTGTCGGGGCCACGGAAGTCATATTCGAGGGTGTACCGACTTACCCGGACGCGGGTCGCTTCTGGAAAATGATCCAGGATCATGGGGTCAGCGTGTTCTATACCGCTCCGACAGCCATTCGCTCGCTGATCAAGGCCGGAGCAGAACTGCCGAAAAAATACAACCTCGACAGCCTGCGCCTGTTGGGCTCCGTGGGCGAGCCGATCAATCCGGAAGCCTGGATGTGGTACTTCAACACGGTGGGCGGTGGCCGCTGTCCGATCGTCGATACCTGGTGGCAAACCGAAACCGGCGCGCACATGATCACGCCGCTGCCCGGCGCCACCCCGCTCAAGCCAGGTTCTTGCACCCTGCCGTTGCCCGGCATCATGGCGGCTATCGTCGATGAGACGGGACAGGATGTAGAAAAAGGCAAGGGCGGTATTCTGGTGATCAAGAAGCCGTGGCCTGCAATGATTCGCAATATCTGGGGCGATCCCGAGCGCTTCAAGAAAACGTACTACCCGGAGGACTTCAAGGGCAAGTATTACCTCGCGGGAGACGGCGCCCACTGTGACCATGATGGTTATTTCTGGATCATGGGTCGCATTGATGACGTGCTCAATGTGTCAGGCCACCGGCTCGGCACCATGGAAATCGAGTCCGCGCTGGTAGCCAATACCCGGTTGGTCGCCGAAGCTGCCGTGGTAGGCCGACCGGATGATCTTACCGGCGAAGCCGTTGTGGCCTTCGTGGTAACCAAGGGTCCGCGCCCGACTGGCGATGACGCCATACGCATGGCGCAAGAACTGCGCGACTGGGTGGGCAAAGAAATCGGGCCCATCGCCAAGCCCAAGGACATCCGTTTCGGCGATAACCTGCCGAAGACGCGATCAGGCAAGATCATGCGCCGTTTGTTACGCTCGATCGCGAAGGGCGAACAGATTACACAGGATGTTTCAACTCTGGAAAATCCGGCGATACTCGAGCAACTCAAGCAAGGCATGTAACGTTGTCGGACAGCCCGGCGTCCGGTCGCAGCACATCAAGTGCGAACGGGCTCCAACGTCCATAAAGCGGACCATGCCGGCAGACTGGATTGGTTTTCGCCGTAAATCAACTCCCCCGGTGCCAGCGGCATATTGGCCCACGGCGCATCGGAAAAATTGGCGCGCAAGTGGAGTAGGGCGCCGCTGCCGAGCATCCAGTCGACAGTCAGTCCGGTATCCTCCACGGCGAAACGCGCCTCGTGCAAGCCACCAGCCAGGTGCGGAACGATGCGCCTCCTGCGTAATTCCAACAAATGGCTGTACAGGGTGTGCCATTCGCCGTGCCGGGGTTGCACCAGTTCGCTCCAGCGCAGCTTCGATGCCTGGAAGGTCTGCTCCGCGCCCGGGTCAGGGATCGCTGCCTGTGCCTCCGGTGTACTGAATCGTTCGAACGCCGAGAATTCTTCACGTCGGCCCTTCACGACTTTCTCGGCCAGATCGGGGCCAAAATCACAGAAAAACAGGAACGGCGTCGAGGCGGCAAACTCCTCGCCCATGAAAAGCAGCGGGATTGATGGCGCAAGCAACAGGCAAATGGTTTCCAGACGCACAACCGGACCGAGTGCAATCGCCGCCAGGCGCTCACCGAGGGCCCGGTTACCGATCTGGTCGTGGTTCTGCATGAAATTCACAAACGCCGTCGGTGGCAGATCCGCAGAAGGTTCACCGCGCAACTGCCCGTTGCGATGAATCGAAGCCTCGCCCTGGTAGCCGAATCCCTGCGCCAGGGTGCGGCCCAGCCAGCGCAGGGGCTGCTGCGCATAATCCCGGTAGTACCCGTCCCGTTCCCCGGTGGCCAGTACGTGCAGCGCATGATGGCTGTCATCGTTCCACTGCGCCGTGGCATAGCGGGGCTTGCCCCGATCCTGCACGAGACGTCTGGCTTCGTTGCGATCGTTCTCCAGCACCAGATGGACCGGGCGGTAAAGGCCGGGGCCGTTGCGCACGGCGGTCGCGATTTCATCGACGATGTCGGGCCGTGAATCGTCGGCTATGGCGTGCACCGCATCCAGGCGCAGACCGTCGAAGTTGAATTCGTCGAGCCAGTACAGTGCGTTGTGGATAAAAAAATCGCGCACGACACGCGCATGCTCACCGTCGAAATTAATCGCCGCGCCCCACGGCGTGGCATGCGCGGCATTGAAGAACTGGGGCGCATAGACATGCAGATAATTGCCCTCCGGCCCAAAATGGTTGTACACGACGTCCAGCAGCACCATCAGGCCGCGTGCGTGCGCCGCGGCCACAAGGGACTTCAGGTCTTCCGGTAAGCCGTAAGCGGCATCGGGCGCAAACGGCAGCACGCCGTCGTAGCCCCAATTGCGTTTGCCCGGAAAATCCGCGACGGGCATGATTTCTATCGCCGTCACCCCGAGCCTGACCAGATAATCGAGCCGCTCGATGGCAGCATTGAACGTGCCCGCCGGGGTGAACGTCCCAATATGCAACTCGTAAATCACTGCCTCTTCCCACGGACGGCTTGCCCATTCCGCGTCTGGCCACTCAAACGAATGGGGATCAACGATCTGGCTGGCACCATGCACATCCTGGGGATTGAAGCGAGAGGCCGGATCGGGAACGTTGATACGGTCGTCGATGCGAAAGGAATAGCGAGCGCCGGGCGCGACGTCCGGGAGCGTGAGAGCAAACCATCCTTCACCCGTGGAACGCATTGAGGTGCCCATCTGCCCGTGTTGGTGGGCCAGATCGAGTCGCACCTCGGAAGCTCCCGGTGCCCATAGCTTGAAGCGCACTGCGCCATGACCGTCAAACTCCGCGCCAAACGGCATGTGATGGTGACGCTTCATGTCGTCGTACCGAGCTGACGCAGCAGCGCCAGCGAGCGCCCCTGCAAGGGATAATTCTCCCCGCCGGCGATGGTTGTGGTTTGCGGCCGACCCGTATCGAATGCCGTATCGATCTGCGCAAACCACTGCGCCGCTTCGGCGCCGGGCAGGCGAAACGGCACCGTATCGTGATGGGCGTTAAACAGCAGCAGGAAACTGGCATCGCGTAGCAGCTCGCCGCGCCTGTCGGTTTCGGTCACCGATTCGCCGGAAAGAAATACGCCCAGACAGCGCGCGAACTCGGTGGTCCATTCCTGTTCGGTCATTTCGCTTCCATCGGGCTTGAGCCACACGATGTCCTTGCCGCCACCGTCCATCTGCTGGCCGAGAAAGAATCCCCGGCGCCGGAATATGGGATGGTCGCGCCGTGTCGCGATCAACCGCGTCGTGAACTCGAGGAGCTGGCGCCGCGCCGTATCGAGATTCCAGTCGGTCCATGAAATTTCGTTGTCCTGGCAATACGCGTTGTTGTTGCCGCCCTGGGTGCGACCGATTTCGTCGCCGGCCAGCAACATCGGCACGCCCTGCGAGAGCAGTACCGTGGCGAGAAGATTGCGTTTCTGGCGTTCGCGAAGCGCGATGATCGAAGCATCTTCAGTGGGGCCTTCCACGCCGCAATTCCACGACAGATTGTTATTGTTGCCGTCGCGGTTGTCCTCTGCGTTGGCTTCGTTGTGCTTGTCGTTGTATGACACCAGGTCATGCAGGCAAAACCCGTCGTGCGCAGTGACGAAATTGATGCTCGCGCATGGGCTTCGACCGCTGCTTCCGTAGAGATCGCTCGAGCCCGTCAGCCGACGCGCGAAATCGCCGATCACTCCGCCATCGCCTTTCCAATAGGCGCGCATGGTATCCCGATATTTATCGTTCCACTCGGCCCATCCCACGGGGAAATTGCCCACCTGATAACCGCCTTCTCCGAGATCCCAAGGCTCGGCAATGAGCTTCACCTGCGAGAGCACAGGGTCCTGGCGCAAAATATCGAAAAACGCCCCGAGACGGTCGACTTCGTGCAGTTCACGCGCCAACGCCGCCGCGAGATCGAATCGAAATCCGTCAACGTGCATTTCCGTGACCCAGTAACGCAGAGAATCCATGATGAGCTGCAGCACGCGCGGGTGCTGCATATCAAGGGTGTTGCCGCAGCCAGTGTAGTCCTGGTAGTAGCGCTTGTTGTCCGCGACCAGGCGATAGTAGGACGCATTGTCGACGCCGCGAAAACACAGCATCGGGCCACATTGATTTCCCTCCGCGGTATGGTTGTACACAACGTCGAGGATCACCTCCATCCCTGCGCTATGCAAAGCCTTCACCATGGTCTTGAATTCCGCCACCTTGCCCGAGGCGCAATAACGCTTGTCCGGTGCGAAGAATCCGATGGTGTTGTAGCCCCAGTAATTGCTCAGTCCGCGTTCGATCAACTGGCGGTCATCGACAAAAGCGTGCACCGGCATGAGTTCTATGGTGGTCACCCCGAGCCGGCGCAGGTGATCGAGCACCGGCGGACAAGTCATTCCGGCAAAGGTGCCCCGAAGCGCCTGAGGCACGCCGGGATGACGTCGCGTGAATCCGCCAACGTGGGTCTCATAGATCACCATGTCATTCCACGGGATGTCCGGCCGCCGATCATCGCCCCAGCTAAATGCGCTATCTATGACTTTGCATTTTGGCATGCCAGCAGCATTGTCGCGCGCATCGAATGACAAGTCCTCGGCTTCATCACCGATGGTATAACCAAAGTGCGCATCGCTCCAGCGCGGAAATCCAGTGATGTTGCGGGCGTAAGGATCGAGAAGCAGCTTGTGAGGATTGAAGCGATGACCGTTCTCGGGTTCATACGGGCCGTGAACGCGATAACCGTATAGCATGCCGGGTCGCGCCTCCGGCAGATAACAATGCCAGACCTCGTCGGTGCGTTCCTTCATGGGGATACGCTGCAGCTCGCGCTCCCCGCGGGCATCGAACAGGCAGAGCTCGATTCTCTGCGCATGCGCGGAAAACAGCGCGAAATTGACGCCCTCGCCGTCCCAGTGGGCACCGAGTGGATATGGTTTACCCGGCCAAACAGCCGAGATACGCTGTGTGTCTTGCGCATCGGCACGGCGATCAGCCGGCACAACGGGTTGCTCGTCCATCAATCTCTAACCTCCGTATCCAATAAATGCCTATGGCCGCCCTGCGATTGGCGACCAGTGTAGGATTGGCACGCACGTAGCTCGTTGCGCGCTGGCCCATTGCGCTGATCGCATCTCCAATACTGGGGGTACTCCTTCATATCTATCCTGTCGCCCGCGCCGGGAATGCCGCCTGCGCGAGGTCTGCTTGCACGGGCGCACCCAGATCAAGAGTGGCGCTGATTGGCAAATGATCGGAGGCGATGCGCGCCATGTCGCTCGTATGCACGGCCATGTTCTGCAAAATGCGATGCGGCTCGACCCAGATGCGATCCAGGGCGAACAACGGGCGGCCGGCCGGAAACGTCGCCAGGGCCGGGGTGCGCTTGAAGTGCCGGTGTATCCAGCGTAGCGGTCTGCCCCATAAAAACCACTCGTTGACGTCGCCAAGCAGCACGACGGGAAAGCGATCGTCTTTCTCGAGGATCTTGAGCAATTCCCGTATCTGCTTGCGGCGTTCGGAGGGACGCAACCCCAGATGCGTAGCGATAACGCGCACCGTGTGGCCATTCTGGTGCACCCGGATCTCGATGGCGCCACGCGGCTCACGCCTGGCCACGCTGATGTTCCATCGATGAATGTCGTCATGATCCAGGCGAGTCAGGATGGCATTGCCGTACTCTCCGGAGGCCGTCACAAGGGTCGGGCCGGCAATGGGTGTCATGGCACAGGCGGAACTCAGATACTCCAGCATGTTGAAGCCTGGCGTTGCGAGCGAAACCTCCTGCAACGCCACGACGTCGGCATCCAGTTCATCGATTACCGAGGCAATGCGATGCGGACTGAACTCTCCGTCGCGGCCGATGCAAAGATGAATATTGTAGGAAGCAATCTTCAGTCCGGAGCGTTCCGACCGGGCAGACGCCAGGTTCGCTCCCCTGCCGGATCGCGATTGAAGCGGCGCGATTCTCGTCGAATCGTTGAGCAAGCTCTCCGGTGCGCTCATTAATGCCGGACCGCGTTCTTCGTGAAATTCGGACCGAATACCCACTTTCGAACCACGATTATCCCGCCCACCATCAGCAGCAGCGCGCCTATGATCGGCCAGTAATTGATGGTGCCCGGGTCGCGCAGCGCAGTTTCCACCTGGTCGCCGAACAGGATGGTCACCAGCGTTCCGGGCAGCATCCCCAGTGCCGTGCCAAACGTGAAATGCCACAAGTTGATGCGTATCGCGCCCGCCACAAGACCGCCCACGGCGAAAGGCGCCACGGGGACCATGCGCAGCGCGGTAACTGCGAGCAGGCCGCGCGAGCGCATGATCTCGCTGACGCGATTCAGTTTGTCCCCCGCGATGCGGCGCACGGTATCGCGATTGATCAGGCGTCCCGCCAGGTAGGTCACCTCGGCCGCCAGCAAGATTCCAGTGAGCGCATAGACAACGCCGAGCGTCGTGCCAAAGGCGATGACCGCGAACAACGTGATCAGTGGGCGCGGAAACATGACGAAGCAGGCCGGCGTATAGGCTGCAATGACCAGTATCGGCGCCCACCATCTTCCGCCAAAGTCATGCGCCCAGCCGATGATATTTTCGGGAGTGGCGAATTCGGCCAATGGGGTATACCGCCAAGCGAGCAACAGGGCCGCAATCACGACAACCGAACCTGCCAGCACGCTCCAGCGGAATCCTGTTTTGGCCGGAGTCGTGGGTGGTGCGAACTCTCCGATCAGTTGGTCCAATGAAACTGGGCGCTCCGGGTCTGCGATAGACGCCAGACCGATCACCGCATCGGATATCTCAGGCAGTTTGTCGAGGGTGCGCAAGGTGCGTTCTTTGCCTTGCAGGGCATGAATGGCTCCCTTGATCGAGCCGGCCCGCTCGACGTTGTGCTCGACATCGGCGACCGGCACGTCAAGGTGTTCGGCGAGCAATTCGTTGCGGAATCGCCTGATGCCCGCTGCCGTGGATTCGTCGCCGGCTGCCTCTACGGTCACATCGCACTCGGTATCGGTCCCCATCGAGCGATTGCACAGATTGGCCGACCCGATGCGTAACCACGCGTCGTCCACCACCATGATCTTGGAGTGAACGTCGACGCAAGTGCCATCCTTGAGATGCGGCACATGCGGGTAGTAAACGCCGAAGCGCTTCCAGCGGTCGGCTTGTTGCAATCGCTGGATGAGCTTGGTGCGCAGTACCTCCATGGTGTGCTCTTCCAGCCAGCCGTGGCTCAGCAGGCGCAGTACCAGAATGATCTCGGGTCCATCCGGCTCCTTCAGCCGGGCTTCGAGCGCGTCGCCCAGACTCTGTGCCGTGAAATACTGATTCTCGATGTAAATTTCGCGTCTGGCCCGCGCAATCATGTCCAGGTAGAGCGCTTCGACTTCGCGCACTTCGGTTTGCGAGTCGGTTCCCGGCACGGTGCGCGAAATGCCAAGCTTCACGTTGGTCAGTTGAGGCGGAACCTCCTCCGGCCATGGGTCGCTCCCGGGCGTTGCGGCGCGCAGCTTCTCGCGCGTGGCATTGCGCCAGCGCTCGCGCGCGAGCTCGCCAAGGGCTCGCGCGGCTTCGCCATCCATCATCATCATCGCATCATGAAACGGCGGGTAAGGAGCGCCATCGACCACACGCCGGGGTTCATCGGCTCTATGCGCGCACGTATCCCAGCGCCGGCTTGTCAAATCCAGCCCGCCTGCGAAGGCCACCGCATCATCGATGACCACTACCTTCTGGTGATGAGAACTGGCGACAGGATGTGTGTTGTCGTAGCGAAAATGCACGCGCCGCCGTGGCTTCCAGCCAAGACCGTACAACGGCGGGAACTCCCGATCGGTTCCGAATACCATGGGATAGTCCCAATCGAGCACGTAAATATTCAGGCCGCGGCGGCGCTTGACCAGGTAGTTCAGGAAGTCGCCCAGCAAGGCAGGCGGTCCGCCGCGCTCCTCATTACATGACAATGGCGTGCGGCTGTCGAAATCCCAACCCAGGATCGCGATGCTATGGGTCGCCTGCAGCGCCGCTTTCGCGAAAGCAGTGAAATAGTTCTCGGCATCGATGAGCAACGCAACGCGATCGGCGTGAGCGATGCGCCAGCAATTGCGTCCCGGCTCAAACAAGGTATCGTTCCGAATCGAACGAACTGGCGAATCCATAGAGTTTTCCGTTAACCTGCAGGCTGGCGCACGAATCGAATGGCAATCCTTGGGATAGATAGGTACCGCAGCAGTTGGTTCACGGCCCGGTACCAACAGCGCCGCAGGTTTAGCGCGCACAAGGAACGGATTGCACGGACTCCTGATGCCTGCGCTCGGTGACGGGCACAGCGAATTGTAAAGTCCGGAGTCGCCGGGCAGAGACAAGCCCTCGTGCGCCGTTCGGACTGCGTGGACGGCAGCAACCACTGCAGTGCGCTGCGCCTGCCGCCGGGCGACACGGGCAAAGGGTTCGGAGGGTGGTTGTGGAACCCGTTGTTTCTTTGACTTGAAAGAGGGTCTCAAGTATTCTTCGCGCCTTCCGCGAACCATGCAACGTCGCCCACCGTGCAACGTTTCGGTGCTGTCGGATGATGCGGAGAGGTGGATGAGCGGTTTAAGTCGCACGCCTGGAAAGCGTGTTTAGGTTAATAGCCTAACGGGGGTTCGAATCCCCCCCTCTCCGCCAAATACCTAAGGGCCCGGGAGGGCCCTTTTTGTTTGACCGGTGGCTGTGTGCACTTCGGGATCTAAGTACCGATGGCTGTTCAGCTGGGGAGACCCGCGCGCAGTGGCATCCGGTGTTCCCAATGACCCACGCCCGCGATCATTGCCGTCATGCGCCGGCTGCCGAACGGATCATGCTGGATATCCCCTCCCCGATTGGATCGGTTAGGCGGAATTGATGTCAAATAAATCCAGTTC
>CBDDRM010000224.1:0-8143 GCA_965233135.1 uncultured bacterium
CTCCGGGCAATTGCCCATCGCCATCGCGACACAGTCACCCGGCGCCAGCCCGAGACAATCGCGCAAGCCGGCGGCCATCGCCGCTACCCGCCGCATGAGATCGCCATAGCGGATCCAGACGCTTTCGCCCACAGACACGGCAGGGTAATCCGCAAACGTGCGCGCCGAACGGGCGAGGAATTGGGCGAGATTCATAAAGGCCGTGAATGTCGTGAATGCCGTGAATATCGTGAATATCGTGAATGCCGTGACGGTTGCGCAAACCAAAAACAATTCCCGTGCGGACGGGGCGTATTCGTTTGCGAGTGTCTAGGTCTTACTGCGACATTCACGCATCACGACATTCACGCATTCACGATATTCACGACATTCACGGCCTTTCACCCCACACTGCCCGAAGCCACACCAAGTCCGCTGCGGTAGCGCCGGTTCCAGATATCGTGGCCGCGGACGAAATCGTTCTTGCCGGATTTGTCCTCGCCGCGCATGAGCCAGAGCGGCTGGTCATAGATATTAAAAGGCGAATTGTCGCGACGTTTGTCCTGAAGCGTTCGATCGTAGTGCGAAGTCGCCGGCATATAGCGCATGATCAACGCGGCGCGGCGCTGGCCCGACGTATTGGCAAGCGAGCCGTGAATCATGCGCACGTCGTGCAGCGACATCTGTCCCGGTTCGAGCTCCACGTTGACCGCCTTGTTCTCGTCGAACTGATCACGGTCCAGTTCGAGGTTGAGCACCAGGTTTTGTCGGTCGCTCACATGGTGCTTGTAGAGTTCCTTGCGTTTGTGCGAGCCAGGAATGAACCGCATGCACCCGTTGGTCACCGAGACCGGGTCGATTGCGATCCACACCGAGCACGTCGCCAGCGGGCGCATGGGCCAATACTCCCCGTCCTGGTGCCAGGGCACTTCCCGCCCTTTGACCGGAGGTTTGCACAGGATGCGGCTGATCCACAGCACGATGTCGGGGCCGATGATCTGTTCCATCATGTCCAATACCACGGGATGGCTTGCGGCGGCCATGAAAGGATTCATATCCGGTCCGGCAGTCGGCGGCAGCATGTGAGGGTTGGCGAGATCCTCCTGGGCGACGTCCGTATAGGTGTCCAGCAGGCGGTCAAGGCTCTCGCGCAGCGCTTGCAGCAGCGGTGCCGGCAGCCGATACCGGGGAAAGACGTAACCGTGTTCGTGAAAGTGGGCGAGTTCGTCCGCGCTCAACGCCGTATTCATCCAATCTCCCGCCAGCGCAAAAGGAAAAGATGCTAACACATGCTTTCCGGGGTGATGAACGCTGCACCGCGGCAGGTCGGTTGCATAGTTAGAAGACACTCGCGGCGCGCAAGCGGATGCGGTACGCTTTTGCGTCGCACGGCAGGCCTCGGGCCTGCATGCGCGGCGAGCCGGCAGCAGTCCGGCGGGAACACCTACCCACACATCCGGGAGTTATGAACATGCAATTGGCTAGAGGACTTGCAGGGGGCGTTTGCGCGCTGTTGCTCGGCGGTACGGCAACGGCCCTGATTGCCGCCGATGCGCCTGAAATGAAGATCGAGCATTCCATCGTGATCGATGCGCCACCCGAAGTCGTCTGGGAGATCGTCAGCGACTTCAACGGATTGCCGCGTTGGTTATCGACCATCACCGACAGCCGCATCGTTTTGGGCAAGAACCGCGAAGTCGGTGCCATCCGGGAACTCACCCGGGCCAACGGCACCAAGGTTCAGGAAAAGCTGCTGACCTATGACCCCTGGAACATGTCGCTGAGCTACACCTACATAGACGGGCAGGTTGCTGCCACCGACTACGTTCCGACCATGACCGTATCGGATGCGGGCGGCGGCAAGACCAAACTCGTGTGGAAGGCGCGCTTCAAGCGCATTGCCTATTGGACCGATCAACCGCCCCCAGGCCAGGACGATGCAACTCCGCTCAATGCGCTGAACAAGGTCTACCCGGCCGGTCTCGCGAGCATCAAGAAGCTGGCCGAGGAGCAAAACAGCCAGTGAACGGTGAACAGTGAACGGTGAACAGTAAACGGTGAACAGTGAACGGTGAACAGTGAACGGCGAACAGTGAACGGCGAAAGGCAAACAGATATGGCGAGCCGACCGTTCACTGTTTAGCTGATGTCGGTCCACTCCCAACTGGTAATTCATACAAATGGATCCATTCAATCTCAGCGGCAAAGTCGCCATCGTTACAGGATCCAGCCGCGGAATCGGACGTTCGATCGCGGAGCATCTGGCGCGAGCGGGTGCGAAAGTGGTCATCTCCAGCCGCAAAGGCGAGGTCTGCGAGCAGGTTGCGAAAGCCATTTGCGCGTCCGGCGGCGAAGCCATTTCCGTTGCAGCCAACATTGGCGACAAGGCGCAATTGGAGAATCTGGTCAACGAAGCGCGCAGGCTGTGCGGGAAAATCGATATCCTGGTGTGCAATGCAGCCAGCAATCCCTATTACGGGCCGATGGCGAAACTGCCCGACGACGCGTTCAACAAGATCCTGCAAAACAACATCGTCTCCAATCACTGGCTTGCCAACCTGGTGTTACCGGAAATGGCGCAGCGCATGGACGGCGCCGTCATTATCGTCTCCTCCATCGGAGGACTGAAAGGATCATCGGTGTTGGGCGCATATGCCATCTCGAAAGCGGCAGACATGCAGCTCGCGCGCAACCTTGCGCTGGAGTGGGGTCCGATGAATATACGCATCAACTGCATTGCCCCGGGTCTGGTCCGGACTGACTTCGCGCGCGCGTTATGGGAAAACCCGGAAATCCTGAGCCACTATGAAACCCAGACGCCCTTGCGGCGCATTGGCGAACCCGATGACATCGGCGCGATCGCGGTGTTTCTGGCATCTCGCGCGGCAGCGTTCGTCACCGGACAGACTCTTGTCGCGGATGGCGGCGTGACCATCGCGGGCTAGCCGCGGCACTCAGGGCCGAGCGACCGCGAGCAGGCGCTCGACCTCCTGAAGCTCAGGCGCCGCACGCCGCCCGCCGGCGCGACTGCATTTGATCGCGGCCGCGGCTGCCGCAAAGCGCATGGCGGCCTCCACGCTGCGGCCCTGCGCCAGCGCCAAGGCATAGGCGCCATGAAATACATCACCCGCACCGAGCGTATCCACCGTCTCGACCGGGAACGCAGGGCAATGCCACACCACATCCGGCGCGCCCGCCTCGACCCAGCGCACTCCGGCCGCGCCTTGCGTGACCGCGGCAACCCTTGCGCCTCGCGCCAGCACGTGGCGCAGCCCGGCCGTCACATCGTCCCCGGCATAGGCTTCGAGCCCGCGTTCGGAAAAAACGACATGATCGGCCGCACGAACAAGGACATCGCAAATGTCAGCCGTCGCAATCTCGGCATCGAGAATGGCCGGAATGCGCGCCTGGCGGGCAGCATGCAGCGCTCGCTGCGCCCCCGCGGGCCAGCGCACGTCCGCCAGCAGAGCGCCCGCGCCGCGCAGCATCTCGAGCGGCAGCCATTCGGCAGGCGCCTGCAATGCACTGCCGCGCAATCCCACGACCAGACGTTCCCCGCGTTCGTCCACCAACACCACCGAATGCGACGATGTGCAACCCTCGAAGCGCCGCAGGTGGTCCGCGTCGACGCCATCGGCAACCAGTTGCGCATGAATCAGCGCTGCGATGTCGTCGTCACCGGTTGGCCCCCAGAACACAGCTTCGCCGCCAAGGCGTGCAATGGCTACCGCGGCGTTTGCCGCCATGCCGCCGCCTGCTTCCTCAAAGCGAACGGCTGGAATCTTGGCGCTGGCCGCCGGCCAGGCGCTGACGAAGAAGACCCGATCGAGCGCGGCATGTCCCACGCAGATCACGCGGCTGCGCGATGTCGCGATCACGGGCACCGATGCCGCTTCAAGCAGGATCGGGGGCCCGCATCCCGGCCAGGTATTTGAGCAACAACTCCTGCTCGGTGCGCGTGCGCTGGCTGGCCGGGCACGGGAAGCGCAACAGCAAAGTAGTCTTGCCGTTCTCCCCCAGCCTGACGCTCACGCGCGGCTCGGCCGAGGGCATGACGATGAACTGTTCCCCTTCGAGTTCGCGCAGCGCGGCGTGAGCGGGGGCCACGTATTGCGAACACACGGCGGTTGCGACCTCGCTCAGAATGCGCCGGGCTTTTTCGACGTCGAGCGGGTCGCCGACCGGAATGTTCACCATGCCAAGCTGGTAAGCACCGAGCCGTGAATAATTCTTTACCGCGTGGGTGATGTAAAGACTGTTCGGAAATTGCACCACTTTGCCGGTAAACAGATGCTCCTCGCTCATTTCCAGCAACGTGGTGGACAACAGCGTCTGGTCGATTACTTCGCCTTTGATGCCATTGATTTCGATAACGTCGCCAAATCCGAAACTGCCCGAAGTCGTGCGATGAATGTAGCCCAGCATGGAAGTGAGCAGCTCCTTGCCGGCAAGCACCAGGGCCACGCTCAAGGCTGCCAATGACAACGCCGCCGCGCGCAATTCGGAGCGCCAGATGAAAACCAGCGCGATGAAAGCAATCAGCAGCGAGAAATTGCGCCAGAACACGGACGCGCGCAACTTGGTTTCCCTGGAGAGCCAGTTGCGGCCGCGCAAAATGGCGGAAATGGCGATATTGGCGAGTATGACTCCCGACACGATGACGATCGTCCAGAGCACCTCGGGGCCGATTTCGTAGAGAAATAGGGTGTTGTTCATGATGCCGGTACGGACGGTGACGGGAAATGTATATGAACCGCGGCCCCAAGGGCAACTGCAGAACCTGGCGCGCGCAGCGAGGTCATATCCGCCATGGCTTGCATCGGTATCGGCACATGAGCGGCACACAAGTTGACCGCTGGGTGGAAATTGCCCAGATGGTGTTCCCGGACGGCGCACAGATTACGCATCCCCCGGCCGGCGAATCCGTCTGGCTCAGGGTGCGCTGGAAAATCGGCAATGACCCGAAGCGGCCACAAAAACCCGCACGAGGAGTCAATGTCTATTTCACGCGGGAATTCTGCAAGACTTACGAAAGTCTCGATGGCGGTCATCAGTCCGATTGGGACCAGAAAGTGCGTGAACTGCTCGCCAGCAAGTATGCCAATTTCGTCCCCGACCATAGCGCTCCGCACGGCGCGCCCATCCCGGTCGAATCCTGGTTCGTAACGCCAGGAGCGGTGAAGACCGTGAATGTCGTGAAAACGTGAATGTCGTGAATGTCGCAAGTGCCCGGGAGCCAGCTTCCGTGACTGCGTAACGTCTGGGTCGTTTGGGCCCTAATCCTATGAAGTGCCGAAGGCTTTCACGACATTCACGACATTCACGACATTCACGGCAGGCCTAGCTTCTATAATCCACGCCCTTGCGATCGAGCATGCGCACCAGCGCTTCCCATGACTTGGTGATTTCGGCGCCGCCGGGTCCCTTGAACTGTTCGAATCCCTTGCGCGCCGTCTGCTCGTCGATCAATCCGACTTCTACCCGCCCGCCGGCGAGTGCATCGATCTGTATCTGGCAGGCCGTATCGAGGTAGTACATCAGCTCGAAGGCTTCGCCTACCGTGTCCCCGAGCGTGAGCAGCCCGTGATTGCGCAGGATCATCGCCTTGGAAGATTTCCCGAGGTCATTGGCCATGCGCGTGCGCTCGTCGAGTTCCAGCGCAATGCCCTCATAGTCATGGTAAGTCAGCATGCCGTAGGTGCGAAGGGCGTGCTGGCTCAAGGGCAGCAGGCCATGCTTCTGGATCGATACCGCAACGCCCGCCCGCGTGTGCGTATGGATCACGCAGTTGATTTCGGGCCGCGCCTCGTGCATGCAGCCATGGATGACGAAACCCGCGTAATTGATGCCCAATCCGGTGCTGTCGTCGATAACGCGCCCGTCATGGTCTATCTTGACGATACTGGAGGCAGTGATCTCGTCGAACATGAGTCCGTACGGATTGATCAGGATATGTTCCGATCCGGGCACGCGCGCCGTGAAATGCGTAAAGATCAGATCGGTCCAGCGGAATTGGGCCGCCAGTTGATAGGCGGCCGCCAGTTCGCAGCGTACCTCCCACTCCTCCGCTGTGACCCGGTCGCGCACACTGCCGCGCTCGACGGATTTGAGCTTTCTGGCTTTGTCGGTCATGGATTTGCTCCTCCTGGTGCAATCATACACTTGCGACCCGGTTCTCGGTCCGGTCAGCCATCGAGCTCCGGATAATGACGGAAGATGCCGTCCTGATTGAATGCGATGCGCCGTTTGGACCGCAAGTAGGCCTCGATGTTCGGCCGCGCTGCGATGCGGTCGTACAATGCGGCCAGGCCCGGGAGGCTCGGCTCCAGTTTGCGCATGGCTTTGGGAAAGGCATAGCGCAAGCCGGCCATCAGCTGGAATACCGACAAGTCCGCATAGGACAGCGCATTGCCCGCCAGATAGCGCCCGCGCCTGCGTCCGCCAGACAGGGCTTGTTCGAAATATCCGAGAAATTTTGGAATGCGCTCGCTACGGAAGTATTTACTGCGGCGTCGGGCCTCGCTCTTCTGCTGGCGGTAATAGAGCGAACCGGAAATCGGATGATGCACATCGTGCGCCTCGGTCACGCAATCGGCAACGGTCAACTGGAGCTGATTGACCCAGAGGCGCCCGGCCGCGCTGCGCGGGGTCAATCCGTGACGCGGTCCAAGGTACAGCAGAATGTTGGCTGTTTGCCCGATGATCAGGTTGCCCGCTTTCAGGAACGGCGGCGCATAGGGCGCACTCACGCGCGCATGACTTTCCAGAAACCGCTGCATGGCGGCAACACCCCCCGAGCGGCGCGCGACGTCGACATAATCCGCCCCCGACTCCTCCAGGGCCAGCCGTACGAATTCGCCGCGGCCCTGGATCGAAGGCCAGTAATAAAGTTGGTAGCGCATGAATCCTCCAGAATTATTAGGGGAAAGAGGAAAGAGGAAAGAAAGTGTTGTATTGAGGAGCCGCTTTAGGCCATCAGAACTAGTACTTTCCTCTTTCCTCTTCCCTCTCCCCTCTCCCCTCTTCCCTTTTCCCTATTTCTCACACCCACCCCAGCCCACCAAGCACCGCCCCCGATGCGACCAGTATCAGCAGATGCACGCGCGTGCGCCATACCAAAAGGGCTGCCGCGATCGTCAGCAGTATGTGATGCCAGCCTGGCGTCTGGGCGCTCAATATCCATCCCGTCGTAAACAACAGTCCGATGACGATTGGCGCCATGCCCGCTTTGAACGCGCGCACGCCGCGCCATTCGCTGCGCGCGTGGCCCCAGCGCGCCGCGGCAAGGGCGAGAGTCGTCGAAGGCAGCATGATGCCGACCAGCGTTGCCGCCGCGCCTGCCAGGCCGGCGGCCTGATACCCCATGACCGCGACGAACAGTACATTGGGGCCTGGCGAGGCCTGGGCGATGGCGATGGAGGCATTGAACTGTGCGTCGCTGAGCATCCCCATCTGATCGACCATCACGCGATGCATGTCGGGCGCAACGGTAATGGCCCCGCCAATGGACAGCAGCGAGAGCAACAGGAAATGGCCGAACAACGGCAGGAGTTCGCCCGCCATCAGTCTTGCCGTGGGAGGACCGTGCGTGGCGGCAGGCACGCCCACGCCACCGCCCAAGCGACGATACCGAGAAGCAGAATGACCCAAACCAGCGGCCAGCGCAGCAGCGCTACCGCGGCGAAGGTCAGCAGCAAAAATAGCACTGCCACATGGGGGCCCATCGGATTGGTGCGCACACCGTGGACAAGCTTGAGCCCGGTTCCCACGATGAGTCCGGCAGCGACAGCCCCCATGCCGCGCAACGCACCGGACACGGCCGGATGCAGGGCGTACTGCGCATAGATTGCCGTAACCGCCAGTACGATGATCAGCGGCACGGTCATCATGCCGGCGAGGGCGGCAAATGCCCCGCGCCAGCCAAAGAACCGGTCCCCCACCATCAATGCCATGTTGCACACATTGGGGCCCGGCAGTATCTGCGCGAGCCCGAGTATCTCGACGAACTGCTCCCGGCTCAACCAGCGCCGCTGCTCGCACAACACGCGTTGCGCGACGGCGAGCACTCCGCCAAATCCCTGCAGCGCGAGCAGCGTGAAGGCGATGAACAGTTCCTTGCTCGAGGACGGCTGCGAAAGCGGTTCTTCAACCATTGCCTGGTGCG
>CBDDRM010000225.1:0-15646 GCA_965233135.1 uncultured bacterium
GCCGTACATTCGCCGCTTTCACGGCAAGACCATTGTCATCAAGTACGGCGGCAATGCCATGACCGACGAAAAGCTCAAACACTCGTTTGCGCGCGATGTCGTCTTGCTCAAGCTGGTCGGCATGGATCCGGTGATCGTGCATGGCGGAGGCCCGCAGATCGACGACATGCTTTCGCGCATCGGCAAGAAGGGTGAGTTCGTGCAGGGCATGCGCGTGACCGACCGTGAAACCATGGACATCGTCGAAATGGTGCTGGGCGGCCTGGTCAACAAGGAAATCGTCAACCTGATCAATCAGAACGGTGGCCGCGCCATCGGACTTACCGGCAAGGACGGTTCCTTCATTCGTGCTCAAAAAATGATGCTGCAGAACAAGAACGATGGCGGGGAAATGCTCGACATCGGACAGGTCGGTGAAATCCAGAGCATCGATCCGGAAGTCATCTCCTTATTGGAGAGTCGTGAATTCATTCCGGTGGTCGCGCCAATCGGCGTCGGCGAAGACGGGGAGTCCTACAACATCAACGCCGACCTGGTCGCCGGAAAGCTCGCGGAGATTCTGCACGCCGAGAAACTGATTTTGCTGACGAATACGCCCGGGGTGCTGGACAAGAGCGGCAAGCTGCTAACGGGGCTGACGCCCAGGCAAGTGGATGATCTGTTCGCGGACGGCACCATTCACGGCGGCATGCTGCCCAAGATAGGCTCGGCGCTCGATGCGGCCAAGAGTGGCGTGCGCAGCGTACACATCATCGACGGGCGGGTCGAACATGCACTGCTGCTCGAAGTGCTCACCGATCAGGGCGTCGGGACGCTGATCCGCAATCGTTGATTCCAGGCATACCCAACATGCTGGAAGGCCGGATTGCCAAGCCGAAAGTCTGGATTTTCGATCTCGACAATACTTTGCACGACGCTCGTCCGCACATATTTCCGCACATCAACCGGTCGATGACAGATTACGTGGCCCGGCTGCTGGGTCTCGAGGAAGCGGAAGCCAGCATCTTGCGCGATGCTTACTGGAAGCGCTATGGCGCGACGCTCAGCGGCCTGGTACGTCATCACCGCGTCGATCCCGAACATTTCCTGCGTGAAACTCACCATTTCCCGGACCTTGGCCCGATGGTCGTCAGGCGTCGCGAGTTGCGCTCCGTACTGCGCCGCTTACCAGGGCGCAAGATCGTATTCTCGAATTCGCCGGCGTTGTATGCAGATGCCGTACTGCAGGTGCTGGGCGTGCGCGATGCGTTCGACGACGTGTTCTGTATCGAACGCACCGGTTTCCGGCCCAAGCCACAACCGCACGGTTTTCTGCGCCTGCTCCACAAGCACCGTCTGGCCGCCGCGCGCTGTGTCATGGTCGAAGATAGTCTGGATAATCTGCGAACCGCCAAGCGGCTGGGCATGAAAACCGTCTGGATGACCGAAGCGGGGTGTGCGCCAGCCTGGGTCGATGTCAGCGTGCGCCACTTGTTTCGGCTGCCCCGGCTGTTGCACCGGCTCTGACATACACCGCCTCACCTCTATCCGTTCGTGTTAAATTCCGCGCCGTTCGGGTAATCTTTCCTGCCCCTAACCAATACAGCGCCGCCATGCCGACGAAGCCCGGAGAACGCAAGCTGCAAATTTTGCAGACACTTGCGAGCATGCTCGAAAATCCCAGGGGGGAGAAAATCACCACCGCAGCACTTGCTGCCAGGCTCGACGTCTCCGAGGCCGCCCTGTACCGGCATTTCGCCAGCAAGGCGCAGATGTTCGAAGGCCTGATCGAGTTCATCGAGCAAACCTTGTTTGGCCTGGTGAACAAGATCACTGCGGAGGAGACCAGCGGACTCAAGCAGCTCGAGGCCATCATGTCGAGTCTGCTGGGCTTTGCGAAGAAGAATCCTGGTATGACACGAGTGCTCATCGGCGATGTGCTTGTCAACGAGGATGAACGCCTGCAGGTGCGCATCAATCAGTTGCATGACCGGCTGGAATCGACGCTGAAGCAGGCTTTGCGCTTCGCCGTGACGGAAAAAGAGATCCCCGAGAATACCGATGTGGCCACGCAGGCCAATCTCATGATCGCGTTCGTGATCGGCCGCTGGCATCAATATGCCAAGAGCGGATTCAAGCGCGATCCCACCGAACACTGGGCTGCGCAATGGCCCGCTTTGGTCTAGTGACGCGCTACGGTTCAGCTTCAACGCAAGGTGCGAGTTGCCCCCCGCGCGCGGTGTTGGCCGCTTGTCTGATGGCGCTGCTGACAGCGTGTGGCGCATCGGACGACGACTTTGCCAAAGTGGTCGTAGGAACCTGGGGCTCGCGCGAAGTCGCCCCTGACGACGTGATCGTCGAAACCCAATACACGCTGCTGCCTGGAGGCCGGGTGAACTGGCAGGGGGAGCTGCGCATGCTGGTACCGGCCGATTTCGACCTCCCCACGCGACACAACTTCGAAGTCAGAAACGGGCGGTTGGTGTACTACTTTTCGGCGAGCGGCAAATGGGCCGTCAAGGACGGCTACCTTCACACAAAGATCGAAACGTCGACCTTGCCCAGTCTGATGCCTATTGGCTTTGCCGCGGCGTGGAAACTCAAGGAAGTTACGAGCAAAGAAATGATCTACGTCTCGGCGGCCAGCGGCCGCACGCGCGTGGAATACAAGAAACCGTAATCGGTCGATTCAACAGTCTCGCGCTGCGAGTCGATTTACCGAATCAGCGAATCGCGGACACCGGCTTCGGCACGCTGCGCTACCTCACCTCCGGCGCATACCGCGCACAGCGGGTCTTTCTGCAACCGTACGCTACGCCATTCCATCGCCAGCGCATCGAGCAGCAAAAGCCGGCCGGTGAGATTGCGTCCCACCCCCATCAGCAATTTAAGAGCTTCCGCTGCCTGAATGGAGCCGATGATGCCCACCAGCGGAGCAAAGACGCCCATGATCGCGCACCGCATTTCCTCGACGTCACCGGTCTCGGGGAACAGGCAGTGGTAGCACGGGCTATCGGGTTTGCGCAGATCGAAGACCGATACCTGTCCGTCAAAGCGGATGCCCGCGCCCGACACCAGGGGTTTCGCATGGCGAACGCACGCGCGGTTGATGGCATGACGCGTAGCGAAATTGTCGCTGCAATCGACGATCACGTCCGCGTGCTGGACCAACTCTTCCAGTCTGGAACCCGTCACGCGTTCGGCAATGGCGGTCACGTCCGTCTGCGGATTGATGCGCGACAAGGTACGGCGCGCGGATTCGACTTTGCGCTCGCCAATCGAGTCGGTGAAGTGCACGATCTGGCGCTGCAGATTGGTCAGATCGACGCTGTCGTCGTCGCAGATCGTCAGATGGCCAACTCCGCTCGAGGCAAGGTAAAGGGACACCGGGGCGCCGAGTCCGCCGGCGCCGATAATCAGCGCTGCCGAATCGAGCAGCTTTTGCTGGCCGTCAATTTCGATCTCGGGCAGCAGGATGTGGCGGCTGTATCGTAGTAGTTCGTTATCGTCCATGGGTCTTGCAAGCGCTGTGGTGGACATCTTAACGCCAGAAGGCCCGCACTGGGCGGGCCTTCTGATTTCTTGCACGTGAACTGCAGCTTCCTATCGCTTGCCAATGATCTGCAGGCCCTTCAGCAGATTCAACGCCTGATTCAATTGATAGTCGTTCTTGGACACGATGTCAGGCGGGGAGCCGTCATCGGCGGGTTTCTCTTCAACTGTGGGCGCCGGCGCCGCGGGCGGAATCGCCGACTGCGGTTGCGGAACGGGTTTGACTTCCGGTGTTCCACCCTGAGGATTAATCAGGTGACGTTCCAGATCGGCTTCACGCATCCTGATTGCCGCCTCGCCTTCGGTTAGCACCGCTTCCTCGACCACGATATCTGGCGTGATGCCTTTCGCCTGGATAGAACGGCCATTCGGCGTGTAGTAGCGCGCGGTGGTCAGCTTGATCGCGGTGCCGTTGCCCAACGGAAGGATCGTTTGCACCGAGCCCTTGCCAAAGGTCTGCGTTCCCATTACCACGGCGCGTTTGTGATCCTGCAGGGCGCCGGCGACGATTTCAGAAGCAGAGGCTGACCCGGTATTGACCAGTACGACCATCGGTGCGGTCTTCATTTCCTTGGGCAGCTTCTTCAGATAGTCGTCTTTGGTGCCGCGCAGGTAATACTCGGGACGCGCAAACAGTTTCATCTTGGCATCCTCGGTGCGGCCCTCCGTGTAGACGACCAGCGATTCGCTTGGCAGGAAAGCCGCCGAGATCGCTACCGCGCCATTAAGCAGACCACCGGGATCATTGCGCAAATCGAGAATGATGCCCTTCATGGGACCGCTGTTTTCCTTGAACAACTTTTCGGCCATCTGCGCGAGTTTCTCGCCGGTATGCTCCTGAAACTGCGTGACGCGGAAATAGACGTAGCCCGGCTCGAGCAACTTGGACTTGACGCTCTGGATCTGGATAACCGCGCGCGTGAGCGTAACGACCCGGGGCTTCGCGTCGCCCTTGCGCACGAAAGTCAGCGTTATCGGCGTATTGGGCTTGCCGCGCATGCGTTTGACTGCATCGTTGAGCGACATGCCTTTCACGTTGGCCTCGTCGAGCTTGATGATCAAGTCACCGGATTTCAAACCGGCCCGCCAGGCTGGCGTGTCCTCGATCGGTGCCACAACCTTGACGAAGCCGTCTTCCATGCCGACTTCGATGCCGAGGCCGCCGAACTCGCCCTGAGTGCCCACTTGAAGATCGCGGAACGCTTCGACGTCAAGATAAGCAGAATGCGGGTCCAGCCCGGAAAGCATGCCGTTGATCGCCTCTGAGATCAGCTTCTTGTCATCAACCGGCTCGACGTAGTCGTTCTTGATGCGGCCGAATACTTCGGTGAAGGCGCGCAAATCCTCGATAGGCAGGGCGCCTGTGCTCTTCTGTGCCACTGCGGAGAAGTTCAGGCTGATCAGAACGCCGAGCAGCGCCCCCAGGGCGATCAAGCCAATCTGCCGAAATTTTCTTTGCATCTAAGACTCCTCGAGAACACCCACCGATGTCGGTGCCCTCATTTCAAAGTAACCCAAGGGATAGGGTCGAAAGGCTTCCCCTGAAACCTCAGCTCAAAGTATAAACCCGAATCGGGATTGCCACCGCTGTTGCCTGTTGCCGCGATCGTGTCGCCGATTCGGGCTTCATCGCCGACTTGCTTGAGCAGTGACTCGTTATTGCCATATAGGCTCATGTAACCGTCGCCGTGATCAAGAATCAGCAGGTTACCGAACCCTCGCAGCCAATCGGCGTAGACCACCCGGCCCGTCGCAATCGCCTTGACGTCGCGGCCGGGTTTTGCGGAAATGAAAAGACCTTTCCAGGAAAGACCGCTGTCTTGCCTTTGGCCGCCGAACCGGTTTCTCAGTTCCCCGACCACCGGCAAGCGTAGCCGGCCCTTTAGCGCGCGGAATGCCCCGTCGCCGCCATCGGCGTCCGGTGCGGCCTGACTGGGCGCGCGTTTTCCGGGCTTGCGCGATTTCTTGCGCGCCGCTTCTTTTGCCAGGCGCTCTATCAACTGGGACAAACGCTCTTCATCACGCTTTAGCGTGGACAGCTGCTTGCGGTTCTTCTCGATTTCCTCGGAGACCTTGGCGTAGATCTGCTGGCGTTCCTCCTTTTCCTGTTCGAGCCGTTGCATCTGCCGGGATTCTTCCTTCTGCAGCGTCAGCAGTTCGGCGCTCTTGCGCCGCGTCTGTCCGTTCAGATTCTCGAGGTCGGTGCGATTCTGCCTAAGGCTGCCAATGAGTTCGGCGCGAGCGCGCGAGACATAATCGAGGTAATGCAATTGACGCGCGATTTCGTTGGGATCCTCCCCGTTGAGCACCAGCTTGATGGCATCCGACTGGCCGCCAAGATACTGCTGATACAGCAGTTTTCCAAGAACGGCCTGCTCTTCGGCGATACTGTTTTCAACATCGCGAATGCGCATTTGCAAGCGAGACAACGCGCTGTTGACCTCACGGCGTTGGCCGGAAATCTGGTAGAGCTTGCGGCTGGTCTGGCTGACTGCGCGCTCGGAATCCTTCAGCGCGTCTGCCGCTTCCGCCTTCGAACTCTCGGATTCGGTCAACTGCTTCTGCAGCGCCTCGATGCGGCTGCGGATACTCTTCAACTCGTCGGTGGGACCAGGCCAGGCGATGCCCGGGATCGCAAGAACCAGCGCCGTGGCCGCGGATAGAACGAAACGCAGATCGATGTGGATCCTCGCGTTCAAGACTTGCCGCGCGCCTGAGCCGCAACCGCTGCGGCGGCCTGCTTTGCCTTCTCCGGATCGCCAAGATAATAGCTGCGCAACGGTTTCAGGGCATCATCGAGTTCGTAAACGAGGGGAATGCCGGTCGGGATGTTGAGGCCCACGATCTCCGTCTCCGAGACATCATCCAGATATTTGACGAGTGCCCGAATGGTGTTGCCGTGCGCTGCCACGAGCACGCGCTTGCCGGCTTTTACCTGTGGAGCGATAGCGTCGTTCCAGTAGGGCAGAAAGCGTGCGACCGTGTCCTTGAGGCATTCAGTAACGGGGATATCGCCGGGGTTCATGTCTGCATAACGCCGATCATTACCCGGATAACGCGGATCAGTTTTCTCCAGCGCCGGGGGGCGCGTGTCGTAGCTGCGACGCCAGACCAGAATCTGCTCGGCACCATATCGCTCGGCCATATCGCTCTTGTTGAGTCCTTGTAGCGCGCCGTAATGGCGTTCGTTCAAGCGCCACGAGAGCTGTTGCGGGATCCAGAGCAGATCGAGTTCCTCGAGCACAATCCACATTGTGCGAATCGCACGTTTGAGTACTGAACCATGGGCAATATCGAACGTGAAGCCTTCCTCGTTGAGCAATCGACCGGCCTCGCGGGCCTCCCGCAGACCTTGCTCGGACAAGTCGACATCCGTCCATCCCGTGAACCGGTTTTCCTTGTTCCAGACACTTTCGCCGTGACGCAGAAGTACGATTTTTTTCATGGAATCATGCAATGATCGCTGGATTGACGGGGGCGGGCGATCGTGGAGCCCGCCGCAAGGTGAATTGTATTACACCAGTCTGGACGAGAGCCCCGTGGACACCGCAGGGCGCTGTCTGCGGAAAGGATGAATATAACGGAGGGATTGATTTGACTGCTGAAGTATCCGGCAAGGTCGATTGGCCGGCACGTCTTGCCCTCCTGCTGTTAGGCCTCGCGTGCGTCATACCCTTCCTGAGCCCGGTGTTTCATCCGCCGGTCGCCAGTTTTTATGGCGAGGCCGCCGCATTTGCATTGGGACTGGCTGCCATTGCCTTGATGGCCACCGGCTCCTTGTGGACGGACGTTCGGCTGCCCCGGGTCAGCCTGATGTTCATAGGCTTCGCCTTGCTCATGGCGTTCCAGGCCGCATGGGGTAAGGTCGCTTATGCGCAGCTCAATCTGCTCGGTGCGCTCTACGTGCTCTGGGCTGCGGCAATCGCCATGCTGGCCAACAGGCTTGTACGATCATTGGGTGCCGCCGCATTGGCCACTGGGCTGGCGTGGTTTCTTCTGGCTGGCAGTGCGCTGAGCGGATTGATCGGTTTGATTCAGTTGTTGGGAGTGCAGACGCCGCTGGCGCCCTTCATGCTGCCCCATGCACACGGGCGCATCTATGCCAATACTGGTCAACCCAACCATCTGGCCAGTTACCTGTGTATCGGCCTGGCGTCTGCCGGGTATCTGTGGAGCACGCGCCGGCTTGGCATCGGATCGGCGATGACGCTGTGCGCATTGGCGCTCGTAGTTTTGGCTGCCTCCGGTTCACGCGCGGCTTGGCTGTATGTTGCTGGGCTTGTGCTGTTGGCTCTGGCGACAGCGTATTTGCGCCCGTCGCAAGACTGCAAACGTTTGCTTGGGTTCAGCGTTGTCCTCGTTGCCGCATTGCTGGCGGCGCACTGGTTGACGGCGAACCTGATTCCAACACCGGTGATGCCGCTCGAAACCATCGGAGCGCGCATGCGGACGGACGGGTTCGCCTCGCCGGCGCGGTTGCAGTTCTGGCATGAGGCGTGGCAGATGTTCCTCAGCGCGCCGATATTGGGGGTGGGCTTCAAGCAATTCGCTTGGCAGCATTTCCTGCAAGGCGCCAATGGCTCGGGGGTGCTCGATCCGGGCATTATCGATCATGCGCATAACCTCGTATTGCACATCGCGGCTGAATTCGGATTGCCTGGTTTCCTGGTATTGACCGGCGGATTGGCGTGGTGGGGATGGTCGCTGCGACGGGCACAGATCGATGCGGCGCAGTGGTGGTTCGTGGCGCTGCTCGGCATTCTCTTAGTGCACAGTATGCTAGAGTACCCACTGTGGTATGCGTATTTTCTCGGCCTTGCCGCGGTGGCTCTGGGCGCGACCGAACGTGATGCGCCCGCGCATCACGATGGGCCCGGCGGAAGGGTCATCCTGTGTGTGGCAGTGCTGCTGGGTGCGGTTGCCCTCGCGAACGTTTATCGGGACTATCGCGTCATGCAGTCGTTGCAACGCACTGCGAGTAATGATTCCACGACGGCATCGGTTCATGGGGACAGCAGCGTTCGGGTTCTGCTCGACTTGCAGCGGAATTCGATCTTCTCTCCCTTCATTGACTACGCACTCGCTGGACGGATGCTGCTGAATCGAGAGCACCTGGAGGACAAGATCGTGCTCAATGCGCGCGCCATGCGGTTTCAGCCGTCGAACGATGTCGTTTATCGGCAGGCTTTGCTGCTGGCTTTGTCCGGGAACGACGTGGGAATGCGGGCGCATTGGGACGCGGCGGTGGCTAACTACCCCGGTGACCGTGAACGAGTACTGAAACTCGCGCAAGCGATGGAAGCGGCCGGCGAGCCCGGAATGCATGAATTGCTGACTTACGCGCAGCAACTACACGAAAAGGCCGAAAAGTGAATTTTGTGCTGAACAATATATGGCTGGTATTGGCTGCCGCGGTCAGCGGCGCTGTTTTGATCTGGCCACTCGTCAATCGCCGGTTGAGCGGGGTACCGGAAGTCGGCGCCATGGAGGCGGTGCAATTGCTCAACCGCAAGGATGCGGTCATGATCGATGTGCGCGATGCCGCCGAGTTCGGCGCGGGACATGCGCCGCAAGCCAGGAATATTCCGCTGGCTCAATTCGACAAACGGGTGCGTGAACTGGAAAAACTCAAGAACCGTCCGGCCGTCGTGGTCTGTCAGACCGGCAGCCGATCGCATGCGGCGACGGCGTTGTTGAAGAAAGCAGGGTTTACCGAAGTGGTCGTGCTCGCCGGCGGAATGGGTGCATGGCAGCAAGCAAACCTCCCGGTGGAGAAATAAATGGCACGCGTCAGCATGTATTGCACTGCCGTTTGCCCGTATTGCGTGGCAGCCGAACGTCTTCTGAAAAGCAAGGGAATCGCCGAGATCGAAAAGATTCGCGTAGATCTGCAACCTGCGCGCCGAGCGGAAATGATGGAGCGCACCGGGCGTCGCACGGTTCCGCAAATTTATATCGATGAGCGTCATGTGGGCGGGTTCGATGATCTGGCCGCGCTCGACGCCGAAGGCGCGCTGGATCCGTTGTTGCAGGCCGAGCCCGGCAAGCCGAGTGTGTGACATCCAGACAATCAAAGAGAACAACAACCATGAGCCAGCAACCTGTCCAGCCGGTGTTTTCGATCGAAAAACTGTTCGTAAAGGATCTTTCCCTGGAAGTGCCAAATGCTCCCAAGATTTTTCTCGAGCGCGATACGCCACAGGTCGAAATTCAAATGAATACGGCAGCGAGTCCAATCGACGAGGGTTATTTCGAGGTCATTGTCAGCGTGACCGTGACGGCGAAAATCGCCGAACGAACGGTGTTTCTGGTGGAAGC
Source organism: uncultured bacterium (assembly GCA_965233135.1). Classification (GTDB taxonomy): domain Bacteria; phylum Pseudomonadota; class Gammaproteobacteria; order Burkholderiales; family JACQAP01; genus JACQAP01. The sequence continues at coordinate 9,850 of CBDDRM010000225.1, forward strand.
CAGTCAGGGCGGAGTGTTTCAGATACGCAACATACCGCAGACGGAACTCGAACCGGTTCTGGGCGTGACCTGCCCCAATATTCTGTACCCCTACGTGCGTGAGGTTATTTCCGACGCGGTAGTGCGAGCCGGATTTGCTCCAGTGGTGTTGAATCCGGTCAATTTCGACGCGATTTATCAGGCCCAGCGTCAGGCCAAAGCGCAAACAACCCCTGAACCCGGGCAGACCACACACTGAAATGAAGCCGAGGGTTACTTCTACGCTGTTATTGTCCGTCGTCCTTGCGGGGGCGCTGTCGAGCGCGAGCGCCGCCGCGCTGGAATTTCGCTCCGTGGTGGAGCGGGCGGCAGTGCTCTACGATGCGCCCTCCACGAAAGCGCAGAAACTGTTCATTCTGTCGCAGGGCTATCCCGTCGAAGTGATCGTCAAACTGGAAGGGTGGACCAAGGTGCGCGATGACACGGGCGAATTCGCATGGATCGAGAGCGCTCGTTTGTCGGAGCGGCGTACCGTAATGGTCAAGGGCACCGGCGCCGAAGCACGCGTGGCCGCCGCGGAAACTGCACCGCTTGTCTTTAGTGCCGAGAAAGGCGTGTTCCTGGAGTTGCTCGGCACCTCGGTCGGTTGGGCCAAAGTGCGTCATAGCGATGGCGCAATCGGTTTTATCAAGGTCAATCTGCTCTGGGGTCTATGAAACTCGCCATTCTCGGCGCAGGCGCATGGGGAACGGCGCTTGGCATTGCATTGGCTCCGCATCACTCCGTCGCATTGTGGGCGCGCGATCCGGAGCAAAGCAATCTGCTGACGATGGATCGCCTCAACGCCCGCTATCTGCCCGATGTGGCGCTGCCGCCGTCGCTGCGCGTCACAGCTGATCTGCATGCGGCCCTCGCAGATGCCAGACTGATCGCGGTCGCGGTACCGACCGCGGCGTTGCGCCAGACACTCAAACAAATCGCCGCAATCAAACCGGATGCAGGTGTGGTCTGGCTGTGCAAGGGCTTTGAACCCGGCAGTGCGAAGTTTGCGCACCAGGTCGCCGAGGAAGAGCTGCCCGACACCCAGCCCCGCGCGGCGCTCTCGGGCCCGAGTTTCGCCAGCGACGTCGCCAGCGGGTTGCCCGCAGCGGTCACGGTCGCATCGCACGATGAAAAGTTCGCGGCGTTTGCGTCGCGTGCGTTTCATACCGGGCGGTTGCGCGTTTATTCCAGTCAGGACCTGATCGGTGTCGAAATCGGCGGTGCCGTAAAGAACGTGATTGCCATCGCGGCAGGCGTATCGGACGGGCTGAAGCTGGGCGCCTCTGCGCGGGCGGCGCTGATTACGCGTGGGCTGGCCGAAATGACCCGGCTGGGCATTCGCCTTGGGGGTCGCTTCGACACCTTTATCGGCCTTGCCGGCGCCGGCGATCTCATGTTGACGGCAACTTCTGATTTATCCCGCAACCGCCGAGTCGGCTTGCAGCTCGCCCTCGATCAACCGCTTGCAGCCGTCCTTGCCAAGCTGGGGCATGTGGCGGAAGGCGTTCATACCGCCCGAGAGGTTTTACGGCTGGCTGGACCGCTCGGGGTGGATATGCCCATTACCGAGGCTGTCGAAAAATTGCTGGACGGTCGTACTTCAGCGCAGAAGGTGCTGACGAGCTTGTTGCAGCGCGAGCCCAAACCAGAAAGCGTGCACTAGCTAGCTCTTCCGGCGAAGCCATTCTGCCGCCAGGCTTCGTATACCGCCACGGCGACCGCGTTCGACAGATTCAAACTGCGGCTGCCCGCAACCATGGGAAGGCGCATCCGAGCCGTCGCCTCGAAGCTGCCCAGGACGGCGGCTGGCAATCCGCGGCTTTCCGGGCCAAACACCAGCACGTCCCCAGGCTCATACGCCACCGTATCGAATCTCGTCAACGCCTTGGTGCTGAATGCAAATCGCCTCCCCGGCAAGGTTTGCGTCAGCGCGTCCCAGTTCGCATGAACTTGCAGGGTTGCGTACTCGTGGTAATCGAGCCCGGCGCGCTTTAATTGCTTATCAGTGAGGCGAAACCCCAATGGTTCAATGAGATGCAGGCGGCAGCCAGTATTGGCGCAGAGCCGAATGACGTTCCCGGTATTGGGTGGAATTTCCGGCTCGTAGAGTACGACGTTGAACATTTTTGTTGCAATTTGGCAGGTGTAATAGTTTAATGTTGAAATTCAATATGCTGCAAGATAAACCTAAAGTGAGACGGAAAGAGGCGCAATAGCTGCGAATCGATTCGATGGGGCGACCGGAAAAAATTCGACTAGGCGAAATTCTGCTGCAGCAAAAATTGCTGACGGCAGAGAACTTGACGGCCGCCCTCGAGGAGCAAAAGCGCAGCGGACGCAAGCTCGGTCGAATTTTCATCGATGCCGGCTATGTCACTGAGGAACAGATCGGCAGCGCGCTTGCCCGCCAACTGCAGGTTCCCTATATCAACCTCAAGCATTTCAATATCCGCCCGGAAGTCGCGACCCGCCTCCCGGAGACGCTGGCCCGGCGCTTCCGGGCGATCGTCCTGGAAGACTCCGGTGCCTTCTACCGTGTCGGCATGGCGGATCCGACCGATCTATTCGCCTATGACGAGATCAACCGCGTTCTGAAGCGTGACATCCAGCTCGCCGTGGTCGGCGAGTCGCTGCTTTTACAGACCATTGACCGCCTTTACCGGCGGACCGAGGAAATCAGCGGGCTGGCCTTGGAACTCGGCGAAGAGCTTGGCGAATCCACCGATATCGGTGCATTGGGACTCACCCCAGGGGCCGAGGATGCGCCGGTCGTAAAGCTGCTGCAATCGGTGTTCGAGGATGCCGTGCAGGTGCGCGCATCGGATATACATATCGAGCCGCAGGAAACCAAGGTTCTCATTCGCTTCCGCATCGACGGCGTGCTGCACATTCAGGCGGAGGCCGATGCCAAAATTGCATCAGCGCTGATTCTTCGGTTGAAACTGATGTCCGGCCTGGACATATCCGAAAAACGGCTGCCGCAGGACGGCCGTTTCAACGTCAAGGTGCGCAATACGCAGATCGACGTGCGTATTTCGACCATGCCCACCCAGCACGGCGAATCGGCAGTCATGCGCTTGCTGAATCAAAGCGGGGGCATTCTCGGACTCGAGCGCATAGGCCTGCCGGCAGAAATGCTCAAGCGGCTGCGCGCCATTCTGCAGCGTCCGAGCGGCATGGTATTGGTTACTGGCCCCACCGGCAGCGGCAAAACGACCACGCTCTACGCAGCTCTTGATGAGCTCAACACCTCGGAGCGCAAAATCATCACCGTGGAAGACCCCGTCGAGTACCGGCTGCCGGGCATCAACCAGGTACAGATCCACGAGAAAATCGATTTGACTTTCAGCCGCGTCTTGCGAACGGCGTTGCGGCAGGATCCCGATGTAATCCTCGTGGGCGAAATGCGCGACCAGGACACCGTCGAAACAGGATTACGGGCCGCAATGACCGGGCACCTCGTGTTCTCCACCCTGCACACCAACGATGCGGTCAGTACCCCGATCAGACTGCTGGATATGGGGGCGCCGGCGTACATGGTGGCGATGTCGTTGCAGGTGGTCGTGGCTCAGCGGCTGTTGCGCCTGATCTGTGAAAGCTGCGGAGAAGTCACGCCGCTGCCGCCCCAGCAACAGGAATGGGTGGTTCAAGCAATTGGAAGCAAGGCACGCGATTCGCAATACCGCAAGGGACGCGGTTGCACCCAGTGCAACGGTACGGGTTATATGGGCCGCACCGGCGTTTACGAGATGCTTGAAATGACGGCACCCGTCGTCGAAGCCGCCAACAAGGCCGATCCGTCGGTCTTCATTCAGGTCGCGCGCGAGCAAATGCAGGGCCAGACCCTGAAGGATCACGCGGCGGCGCTGGTAATTCAAGGCAAGACCACGGTCGAGGAAGCGATGCGCATCAGCACGCAACTGGACGACTGATGGCCTATTTTTCCTATCGGGGCCGCAATGCCGCGGGCGATCTGGTGCAAGGCGTGCTGGAAGGCGCGGATAGCGCCGCAGTGGCTTCTCAATTATTCGGAATCGGCATCACGCCCGTCGCGATCGATACCGCTCGCAAGCCCGGTGAAAGCAGTGCTGGCGGCGTGCTCGCGCGGCTGACCAGGCGGCGCGTCGAACCGGCTGAAATGCTGCTGTTCAGCCGCCAGATGTACGCATTGCTCAAGGCCGGCGTGCCGATCATGCGCGCCCTGGCCGGCTTACAGGAGTCGGCGACCAATCCGACTTTCAAGGAAGTCCTGCAGCAAATTCGGGAAAGTCTCGACAATGGCCACCCCTTGTCGGTGGCAATGCAGAGAACGGGTCAATTCTCGGCTTTCTACATTGCGATGGTGTACGTGGGAGAGACCACAGGCATGCTGGAGGAAATATTCCTCCGGCTCTACAACCATCTCGAGTTCCAGGAATTCATGCGCAACCAGGTCAAGTCCGCGTTGCGTTACCCGATCTTCGTGGTAGTTGCCATGATGGTTGCCATCGTTGTCATCAACCTGTTCGTGATCCCCGCGTTTGCCAGGGTCTATGCGGGATTCAACGCGCAGCTTCCGATGCTTACCCGCATTCTGATCGGCTTCTCCGAGTTCATGGTGGCGACCTGGTGGTTGCTGGCATTGATTCTGGTCGCGGCCATTTTTGGTTTTCGAGCCTACATCAGCACGGAAGTCGGCCGCTACAAGTGGGACCGGACGACGCTGCGAATTCCCATTGCCGGAAAAATCGTGTTGAAAGCCACCATGGCACGGTTCGCGCGCAGCTTAGCGCTCTCGATTCGCAGCGGCGTGCCGATCATCCAGGGGCTCACCCTGGTCGCGCAGACCGTGGATAACGCCTTCGTCGCCAAACAGATCGAGAGAATGCGCGAGGGCGTGGAACGCGGAGACAGCGTGCTGCGCACGGCTTCGCACACCGGCATTTTTACGCCGGTCGTGCTGCAGATGGTCATGGTAGGCGAAGAATCCGGCGCGCTCGACGACATGATGCAGGAGATCGCGGACATCTATCAGCGCGAGGTCGAGTACGAACTCAAGACGCTGGGCGCGCAGATCGAGCCGGTCCTGATCGTCTGTCTGGGCGTGGTGGTGCTGATACTGGCCCTGGGTGTGTTCCTGCCGATCTGGGATCTCGGCCAGGCCGCGATGCGGAAATGAGGTCATGCCGCGCCCCCGAACAATCCAGAACTGCTGCGGCGCCAGTAAGTTCGAGGTGTTCGCGGCCCTCGCCGTTATTGGTGTTCTTGCCAGTGTGTTGCTGCACCGGATGCTGTATCTGCAGGAAGTCGCGGAAATGACTGCCATGGAACTGACCGTGGCGCACATTCGCACCGGCCTGCGCTACAAGACGGCGGATTTGCTGATGCGAGACAAGGTGTCGGAAATCGCGTCACTGGCAAACGAGAACCCGATCAACTGGCTGGAGGCTCCGCCTGAAGACTATCTGGGCGAGTTCGATGGAGCGCCGGACGCGAACGTTCGAGGCAAATGGTACTTCGACAAAACGCGGCGTGAACTCGTGTACACGGTCAACAATCGACGGCACTTTGTGCCCGACCATGACCAGAATTTCTCATTACGGTGGCATGCGGTGCGCACAAGTGCGATGGATGCTCGCTTTGGCGGCGGCCCCGACAACGTGCAGTGGGTGGCGCTGGTTCACACTTCCGGCGGTCAGTGGTTCTGAGGGTGGATGGCATGCGTTCTGCTGTTGTCCATCCGATTGCGTAGGTCAAGGCAAAAAGAAAGGATCGAATCATGAAAGGTCAGTTACGC
>CBDDRM010000226.1:0-5749 GCA_965233135.1 uncultured bacterium
TGGCAGATGATCGAAACGGTGCACCAGTTGTGGGAACGCAAGCGCATGACGCTGATTTTCATCGAACACGACATGGATATCGTTTTCAAGTATGCGCAGACCATCCGCGTTCTGAGTTACGGCACGGTGCTCGCCGAGGGCGTCCCGGACGAAGTCCGCCAGCACCCGAAGGTGATCGAAGCTTATCTGGGCGCTAATTTCCAGGCGGGTGAACGATGAGCGCTACGGAAGTCTTCGCGGCCGAAGGCATGGACGTTTTTTATGGCAGCAGCCAGATCCTGTTCGAGGTCAGCCTTGCCGTTGCCCAAGGGCAGACCATGGCGCTTCTGGGCCGCAATGGCGCCGGCAAATCCACCACGCTTAAGGCGATCGCCGGTATTGCGCCGCCGGCGCGCGGCATCGTGCGCGTGCTCGGTAAGCCGGTGCAGGGCAGAAAGCCTCACGTCATCGCGCGTTCGGGCATCGGCTACGTTCCCGAAGACCGGCAAGTCTTCCCCGAGCACTCGGTCGAGGACAATCTGATCATCGCGGCCAAGAAGGGCCCGCGCGGTGAGGACTACTGGACGCTCGCCCGCATCTACGAGATGTTTCCCTTGCTCGACCCGCTGAAGCATCGCATGGCGGGCAATCTGTCCGGCGGCGAGCAGCAAATGCTCACGATCGCACGCACGCTGATGGGGAACCCCACCGGATTGCTGCTCGATGAACCCAGCGAAGGCCTGGCGCCGGTCATCGTCGAGCGCATCGGCGAACTGCTGCGCAGGCTTCGCGACATGGGCGTCACGGTACTGCTGGCCGAGCAGAACATGCATTTCTGCCTGGGAATTGCCAGCCACGCCACCGTGATCGACAAGGGACAAATCGTCTACCGCGATACCATCGAGGCGCTGCGCAACGATGATAAGGTCAAGAGCCGCTACCTGGCGCTTTGAGACGGCGCGAGACGGTGTAAACGAAAAGGTCCGCGGCGATCGTGCCACCGGTTTGGGCGATAATGCGCACCGGGCATTTCGAACCGGGCAGCGCACCGTCCGACTGAACAATGGAGAAACAAACCATGCGTCCGCTGGAAGGAGTCACGATCGTGGCTCTCGAACACGTCATTGCCGCGCCTTTTTGCACTCGCCAGTTGGCAGATCTGGGCGCACGGGTCATCAAGATCGAGCGCCCCGGCGTGGGCGATCCGGCGCGCGCCTACGATCATCGCGTCCGCGGCATGGCCTCGCATTTCGTCTGGACCAATCGCTCGAAGGAAAGCATCACTCTCGATCTCAAACACGAGGATGCGCGCAACATCGTCCGCAGGCTTTTGCGCGAAGCCGATGTGCTGGTGCAGAACCTGGCACCGGGAGCCGCGGCGCGCATGGGATTTTCCTACGAGTTGCTGAAAGATGAATATCCACGCCTGATCGTGTGCGACATTTCCGGCTATGGTGCGGACGGGCCGTACCGCGACAAGAAAGCCTACGATTTGCTGATCCAGAGCGAATCTGGCCTGCTCTCGATCACCGGCACACCCGAGACGCCCGCCAAGGCGGGGTGCTCGATCGTCGATATCGCCGCCGGGATGTACGCCTATACCAACATCCTTGCCGCCCTGATCCAGCGTGGCAAGACCGGGCAGGGCTGCCGCATCGACGTGTCCATGCTTGAAAGCATGGCCGAGTGGATGAGTTTTCCGCTTTACTATGCCTACGAGGGCGCGGAACCGCCGCCGCGCGCCGGCGCGGCACATGCGACCATTTATCCTTACGGGCCGTTTCCGGTCGGCGACGGCAACGTGGTCATGCTTGGACTGCAGAACGAGCGCGAATGGGCGATTTTCTGCGACAAGGTGCTGCAAAAACCGGAATTGAAGACCGATCCGCGTTTCTCGAGCGGACCGCGACGCTCGACGGCGCGCCAGGCGTTGTACGCGATCATCGTGGAGTCTTTCTCGCGCATGACCGCACCCCAGGTGGTCAAACTGCTCGATGACGCGCAGATCGGCAACGCCGCGATGAACGACATGCGTCAGGTATGGGAGCATGCGCAGCTTGCGGCACGCAAACGCTGGGCCGACGTCGATACGCCTAACGGAAAAATAAAGGCGATGCGCCCGCCGGGGATGCCTGAGAGCTTCAACGCGCGCATGGATCCGATCCCGGCGGTGGGCGAACATACTGCGGCTATCCTCGAAGAGATCGGCTATACCGAGACCGAGATCGAGCGCTTGCGTGCAGCGCAGGTCATCTGACGCGCACCGCCTGAAAACAATCATGCCATCACTCGCTTCGGAAATGATCGCGCGATCCTATCTGTTCGTTCCCGGCGACCGGCCCGAGCGCTTCGACAAGGCCTGTGCGGCCGGTGCCGACCGCGTCATCGTTGACCTTGAAGATGCCGTGCCGCCTTCGGGCAAACAGGCGGCGCGCACTGCCATCGCCGCATGGCTGACGCCGGACAAGCAGATTGTTCTGCGCATCAACGCCGATACGACCGATTGGTTCCGGGAAGATCTGGCGCTGGCCCGCAAGGCGGGCGTTGCCGGGGTCATTTTGCCGAAAGCGGAAGCGGTCGAGGCGGACCTGCAAGCGCTCTGCCGCGACGAGGGAAAATTCTTGTTGCCGCTGATCGAGACTGCGCGCGGGTTCGCCAACGCCGCTGGGCTCGCCGGCGTTCCGGGCGTGCAACGACTGCTCTTCGGGACGCTGGATTTCCAGATGGATCTGGGCATCGACGGCGAAGGCGAGGAACTGGATTTTTATCGTGCACAGATGGTGCTGGCCTCGCGCCTCGCAGGCATCCAGCCGCCGGTGGACGGGCCATGTACGGCGCTCGACGATGCGGCGCGACTCTCGGCCGATACGCGGCGCGCGAAGCGCATGGGATTCGGCGGCAAGCTTTGCATTCACCCCAAACAAGTCGCCCCGGTCAACGCGGCGTTTTCTCCCACTGCGGATGAACTGACGTGGGCGCGACGTGTGGTGCAGGCGGCCGCCGATTCGAATGGCGCGGCTGTTGCACTGGACGGCCGCATGGTGGACCGGCCCGTCATCCTGAAGGCCGAGCAGATCGTGCGCGAAGCGACGCGAAGAAAGACGTGACGGAAGAACCGTGAATGTCGTGAATGTCGTGAATATCGTGAATATCGTGAATGTCGTGAATGTCGTGAATATCGTGAATGTCGTGAATGTCGTGAATGTCGTGAATGTCGTGAATGTCGTGAATGTCGTGAATGTCGCACGCTGCGCGTGTCACCGGGCACTCCGCACCCAACACTTTTTGAGGAAACTTCCGCGATGACTCCCAGGACCATGCGTTGTCTCGAAGCAGGCGATTTTTCGATCGATGCGTTGAAGCTGGGCCAGCGGCCCGTGCCGAAACCGCGCCGCGGCGAAATACTGGTGCACCTCAAGGCAGCCAGCCTGAACTACCGGGATCTCGCGATCCTGGTGCAGAAGTACATACCCACGCTGCCGTTGCCCTATGTGCCCGCGTCGGATGCGTGTGGCGAAGTCGTCGAAGTCGGCGAGGCCGTCACCCGCTTCAAAGTCGGCGATCGCGTGATGCCTATCTATACGCAAGGGTGGCACGACGGCCTGCCGACGCTCGAGTTGCGTACGAAGCGCACTTTGGGCGCGCCACTGGACGGTGTGCTGCAGGAGTACATCGCTGTGCCCGCGGAGGATGCGGTATCTGTGCCCGGGCATCTGAGCGACGGCGAAGCGGCGACCCTGCCGATTGCTGCGCTGACCGCATGGTCGACGCTTCAGGAAGGCGGCGTCAAGCCGGGCGATACGGTACTGGTGCAGGGCACCGGGGGCGTTGCGCTATTCGCGCTGCAGTTCGCGCGGCTCGCCGGCGCCCGGGTCATCGCGCTGTCGTCGAGCGACGAGAAGCTAAAGCGGGCGAAACAGCTCGGAGCCGACGTCGGCATCAACTATCGGACAACGCCGGATTGGAACGTCGCGGTAAAGGACGCCACGCGCGGTCACGGCGTCGACATCGTTGTCGAAACGGCTGGCGCCACGCTGGATAAAACGCTGGCCTGCCTGGCGTTCGGCGGTTTCGTCGGGGTCGTCGGATTCGTCGCCGGTTACAAGGCGGAAATCCCGTTGCGGGCCCTGCTTGGTCCGATGATCCGCGTGCAGGGCATCGCGGTCGGGTCCCGCGCGCGTTTCGAGACGATGAATCGCGCGATCGCGCAACACAAGCTCAAGCCCGTCGTCGACTCGACGTTCCCGCTGGACAAGGCGGCGGAGGCGTTCCGGCACATGGAGCAGGGGCGCCATTTCGGCAAAATCGTCATCGATTTATGAGCGCCGAAACGCAGTCGGATCTGGATCACCTGCGCGAATGGATCGGACGCACCGAGACGCGTGTGGACGTGGTGACCCCGGCACCCATTGCCGCCCTGTCGGCAACGCTCGACTGCGATATGCCGGATACAGACCTGCCGCCGCTGTGGCACTGGCTGTACTTCCTGCCGCTGGCGAAACAAAGCGACATCGGCCCCGATGGCCATGCCCGGCGCGGCGGATTCCTGCCGCCCGTGCCGCTGCCGCGGCGCATGTTTGCGGGCGGGCGCTTTCAATTCCACCAGCCGCTGCGCGTGGGCGACACGCTGACCCGCACTTCGCGCATCGTCGATGTCAGCGCCAAGCAGGGACGCAGTGGCACGCTCGTGTTCGTGACGGTGAACCACGACTTCGCCACCGCAGAGGGTATTGCGCTCAACGAACAGCACGACATTGTCTACCGCGAGAATCCTCGCGCTGATGCACCCGCTGCGAAGCCGCAAGCCGCGCCCGGCGGGGAAGCGTTTTCACGCGAGATCTTGCCCGACCCGGTGTTCCTGTTTCGTTATTCCGCGTTGACGTTCAATGGCCATCGCATTCACTACGATCGTTCCTATGTCACCGAAGTCGAGGGTTATCCGGGCCTCATCGTGCACGGACCGCTGATTGCCACCCTGCTGGCCGAACTGGTGCGGAGCAACCTGCCGAAGGCGCGGCTGAGCAGTTTCAGTTTCCGGGCGATCCGGCCGCTGTTCGACATCCATCGATTTACCGTTTGCGGCCGCGCAGAGGGCAAACGCGTTGCACTCTGGGCGCGGGATCACGACGGCTGCCTCGCGATGGAAGCGAACGCGGACCTGGCGTGACATAGAATTGCGCCCATGACTTCCCATACCCCGGACAAGTATCAGGACATTCGTGAGGCCGTGCGCTCACTCTGCGCCGGGTTTCCGGACGAATATCATCGCAACATCGACGAGCAGCGCGGCTATCCGGAGGCCTTCGTCGATGCGCTGACGCAGGCAGGCTGGCTCGCGGCCATGATTCCGCAGGAATTCGGCGGATCGGGACTCGGTTTGGCGGAAGCCTCGGTGATCATGGAGGAGATCAATCGCTCTGGCGGCAATGCCGGCGCCTGCCACGGTCAGATGTACAACATGGGCACCTTGCTGCGGCACGGTTCCGAAGCACAGAAGCGCGAATACCTGCCGAAGATCGCCAGCGGTGCCTTGCGACTCCAGTCCATGGGCGTGACCGAGCCGAGTACCGGCACCGATACCACGCGGATCAAGACGACGGCGGTGAAGCAAGGGGAGCGTTACGTGGTCAATGGCCAGAAAGTCTGGATCTCGCGCATCCAGCATTCGGACCTGATGATCCTGCTCGCACGCACCACGCCACTGGCAGAGGTGAAGAACAAATCCGAAGGCATGTCGATCTTTATCGTCGACCTGCATGATGCCCTCAAG
>CBDDRM010000227.1:0-6059 GCA_965233135.1 uncultured bacterium
TTTTCTTCTCCGCGAGATGAGGCGCCCGCGGGCGGCGAGACAGCGCGCGACCGCGTGCGCGGCGCGCACAAGAGAATCCTCATGCCGCATCGACAAGGCGATGGCTGAGGCTATACGAGCAAGGTTGATGCCAAACCACGGAACCGCGTTCGAATCGTAGGGCACGGAAAGCACACGCAATTTCGCGCCGTGCACACCCGCTTGCCGGTAACCGTTACATGCCGGCGGCAAGGTTTACACCGTACGGCCTTTCGCGGGGAACGGCAGCAACCTGCCGCGGCGTCAATGAGGTCCGGAAATCGCCGTCGGCCCCGGGCTTGACTCGCCGCGCTGAACATCGTATTCGCGCAAGCGGTTGTAAAGAGTCTTGAGACTGACGCCGAGCATCTGCGCGGCTTTCTCCTTGACGCCGCCGCATTGCTGCAGGGTGGCCAGAGTCAGCACGCGCTCGACTTCCGCCACCGTGCTGCCCACGCGCACCTGCAGGAATGGCCCCTTGGCCCCCGTGCGTGCCTTGCCGGTATCCAATGGCAGACAACTGGCATTGATGGCATCGTCGGCCATGATGAACGCGCGTTGAATGACATTGCGCAACTCGCGCACGTTGCCCGGCCAATGCCATTCCATGAGCACGTCCAGCGCCTCGGGCAGGAAGTACTTCTGCGTGTTCTCCGCCTGGTTGAGATCTTTCAGAATCTGGTCGGCGATGAGCTTGACGTCGCCTTCGCGCTCGCGAAGCGGCGGAAGATGCAGCGGAAATACCTGCAGACGATACAGCAGGTCTTCGCGCAGTTTGCCATCGGCGACAGCCTCCTCAGGCACCCGGTTGGTCGCGGCGATGATGCGCACGTCGATCTCGATCTCGCGGTCGGATCCGATGCGCATGAAGGTACCCTCCTCGAGCACGCGCAACAGCTTGACCTGCAGTTCGTCCGGCATTTCGGTTATTTCGTCCAGAAACAGCGTGCCGCCGTTTGCGCGTTCGAAATAGCCCTTGTGCTCGCGAATCGCCCCGGTAAAGCTGCCTTTCTCGTGGCCGAACACTTCGCTCTCGATGAGTTGCGGGGAAATTGCGCCGCAGTTCACCGGAATGAAGGGATTCTTGCGGCGTCGGCTCAGCTCGTGCAGCGTCTGCGCCACCAGTTCCTTGCCGGTGCCGCTCTCGCCGGTTATAAGCACGGTAGCTACGGTAGGCGCCACGCGCTGGATCTGATCGTATACGTGCTGCATCGCGCCCGAGGAACCGAGCAGGCGGCCAAAACGCCCGAGACTGCGCAATTCACCGCGCAGCGCGCTGATTTCTTTTTTCAGATCGGTCGGACGCGCGACGCGAGACAGGATCGCCTTGAGTTGCTTGATATTGACCGGCTTGATCAGATAGTCCGCCGCGCCGAGACGCAACGCCTCGATTGACGTCTCGATACTGGCGTGGCCGGTGATCATGACTACCTCCGTGGTAGCGCGCGACTCCACGTCCTGAAACAGGTCCATGCCGCCGCCATCGGGGAGTACCAGATCGAGCAATACCACGTCAGGGCGTTGCAGAATCATCTGCTCGCGCGCGGCCTGCAGGCTCGCCGCCGTTGCGACGGTAAAGCCTTCGCGTGCGATCAGTTCCTGCAGGCTCTCGAGGGTGTCGACGTCGTCGTCGACCAGCAGTGCATGCGGCATGATTAAAACGTTTCCTTGTGCATAAACGGGTTCCCGGGGCATTGGCCCATGGTTTCGCGCAGGCGGCGGCGCGTGCAAGCCATGTCAGCCCCTGCCAAGATACTCTCCCAGGGGCGCGAGATGGTCTACATGGTCGCAGATCACTTTGAGGGTTACCAGCAGCGGGACTGCGATGAACATCCCGGCGATGCCCCACAGCCACCCCATCAACAGAAAGGCGGTGAATACCATGACGGGATTCATGCTCATGCTGCGCCCCACGACGATCGGCTGTATCAGCTGTCCCTCGATTACGACGATGGCGAGAAAAACCGCCGGCACCGGCCAGATTCGCGAGACGTCATCGAAGGTCAGCACCGCCGCCATGCTCAGAATCGCCAGGCTGGTGGTCGGGCCCAGATAAGGGATGTAATTGAGCAACATCGCCATGGCCCCCCAAAGCAGTGGATTGGGCATGCCCAGCGCCTTCATGGCGATGGCGGTTGCTACCCCCAACCCGGCGTTGATCAATGAGACCGTGAAGAAGTAGCGGCCCAGTTCTCGTTGTATCTGCCGTCCGACTTCCACGGCCTGTATTTTGTTCCGCAGCGTGGGGATGAGTTTCACGGTTTTCCGAAGGAACAGGTCCCCCGATGCGAGCAGGAAAAAAAGCAACACCAGCGTGGATACCACACCCGCGATCAGATACGGCGTCTGGCTGGTAAGACGCGATCCAAGGCCCGCCGTGCGAACGACGACTTCGGTCGGCTTTTTCGGATCATCGACCTGCGTCATGGCTTCGATTTTCTCGGCCGCGCGTTGTACTTCGGCCACCGGCTGCTTGAGCTTGCGCAACTTGGATTCTGCGACTCCCAGGCTTTGCGGGGCCTTCCCAAGCCATTCGGCTGCAGGCTCGGCCAGCGTGTAGAACGCCGCGCCGATACCGCCCAGCAATGCCACGAGCACGGCCGCCGCGCCGAGCGGCTCCGGCACGCGCAATCTGCGCAGCCAGCCCACGACAGGCGACAACAGCAGCGCGAATAATATCGCCAGCACGATGGGTAGCAGCAACGCGCGCGCGAAATGAAAAGAAAACAACGCAGCGAGGATGAACAAGCCAACCAATACCCAGTCGTGCCGTGGAGGCGAGCCTGTGGCTGGCGCCACGAGCGCCACGGCCGACTCGCGAACCGGGGCGGGCGCCTGCGGCTCGCCATGAGCCGCCACAAACGCAGGCACATGCGCTTGCGCAGTTTGTTTGTCTATCATCGCTTTCCACGCATTGGCTTTAATCCCCGCGCCTGTGCCGACTCGCTGCTGCTGGTTTGGACCGTCGCGACGGCGCCTTGATTCATGCGCGCACCGAATACGGCGCACGCGACGAAAGACGCGGAGCAGCTGCGTCCACGGCGTGAGCATTTCAGCAATTCTTACAGTCATGCAGTAAACCCTACATTACATGACGCATCCGCTCGCGCGGTTAGTCCGGCTGGCGCAGCCATTGGCCGCTGCTGCGAACAGTTAGTGCGCATTCGCCGCGCAGCGGGCCCGACCGGGTGCAGTGGCACACACATTGCAGAACAGGCTGCGGCGTGAAAGATCTCACGTTTCGCGTACCTACACTCATCAACTGATAGAGGAGCCCCCAAATGCAACTTCGGAAACTATTTCTTGCCGTCGGCGCCGCGCTCGCGGTCAGCGCGCCACTGGCCCATGCCCAAATGAGTGATTCCGATGGCCGCAGTTCGTCATCGTGGTGGGGATGGGACGATGGCACAGCCGACCGGCCGCGTTCCTATATTCCTTATACGTCTTACGGATACGTCGGCTTGGGTGCCGGGCGTTCGGAATACGATCTGGGCAGCTGTTCGCCGGCTTTCAATTGTGACGATCGGGACGTCGGCTACAAGCTCTACACCGGCGGCAAGCTCTCGCGCGTGCTGGGCGTTGAGGCGGGTCTGGTCTATCTGGGAGAAGCTGAATCCAATGGCGGCGATACGCGCGCCTACGGTGTGAACCTGAGCCTGATCGGAAATATCCCGCTTGGCGACGTCTTGAATATTTACGGCAAAGTAGGCGGCATCTACGGCTGGACGCACACGGATTCAAGCCCGGCAGCCGGCGTCAACACGGGTGACGATCATGGCTTCAATCTGAGTTATGGCGCCGGTGTGCAGTTCGATCTGTCACCGAATTTCGCCGTTGCGGCAGATTGGGATCATTACCGGTTCGACTTCGAAAACCGTACGGATGACGCCGAACTGTATTCCCTCAACGTGCTCTACAAGTTTTAGGCAATACCTGGTCCGCGGATACATGTCCGCGGACCGTTCCAGACTAAGGAGAAACAAATGGGTCTCGACCAACGTGGTTCGCCGGTTTTTTGCGTAATGCCCGCCCAATCCGGGCAATGGGATGTAAAAGAAGAAGGCTTTGAAAAGGCGCTGGCATCTTTCGACCAGCAGGAAGACGCGCTGGAATACGCAGAAGGTCTGGCGGGAACCAAGGACGGTTCCAGCGTGAAAATCTTCGACCAGCAGGGCAAGCAGGTGCGAAGCGCGCAGTCCGGCCGCTGAGAACTCCCGTACTTCACACTACCGGGGCACAAAACAGGCGCAATGTGGTCCGGCAGCGGACAGCGTTGCGCCTTTTACGCGCCCGCCCAAACGCCGGGCGAGGACTGCTAGCCCTTTACGCGATTGCGATACTCGCCGGTGCGCGTATCGATTTCGATCTTGTCACCCGATTCGCAGAACAGCGGCACGTTGACCACGAAACCGGTGCCGATTTTCGCCGGTTTAAGCACCTTGCCTGAGGTATCGCCGCGTACAGCGGGTTCCGTGGTGATTTCGCGCACCACGGAGTTGGGCAGGGTCACCGAAATCGGCTTGTCGTCGTAGAACACGATTTCGCAAGCCAGCCCGTCCTCGAGGTAATTGAGCGCATCGCCCATGTTGTCCTTCTCGACTTCGAGCTGGTTGTACTCGCTGTCCATGAACACGTACATCGGGTCGGCAAAATACGAGTAAGTAGCTTCCTTGCGTTCCAGGATGACGTTCTCGAGCTTTTCATCGGCCTTGTAGACGACTTCCATCCCGCCGCCCGTCAGCAGATTCTTGAGTTTCATCTTCATCACGGCAGCATTGCGGCCGCCCTTGTTGTATTCGGCGCGCTGCACGACCATCGGATCCTTGCCGACCATGATCACATTGCCGGCGCGTACTTCCTGAGCCAGTATCATCTTGAAATCCCTGCAAACAAAAAGGATGGGAACTAAAAAGCGCGGAATTATACCCGGTCGGCACAGAAGCGGGCGAGGTTTCCCGCCAGATCACCCAGCGCCTCGAGCTTCTGCGTCCATAGCCCTGCAAGGCGGACAATGCCCGATCGGGTCGCCATGCTCGCGGACCAGGACGGCGCCAGCCGGTTGGAGGGCAGCAACCCGTTCCATGCCGTCCACAAGTCAACCAGCCCGGCCGAGGATCCCATGACGGACGCGCCCAGGTAGCGCGCCAGAAAGGCCTGCATCTTGATGCGATGGGCCTGCTCAGCCTGCGCATAAGCTTGCCACACGAAAGGACGCGCCGCCCATTGCGCACGCAGGAATGAATCCTCCCCGCGCACGAAGTTCCAGTCGCACGCCCATAGCATGCGGTCGTAGTCGTCCTGCGACAGGAATGGCACGATCTGTCCCGAGAGCCGCCCGCGCCGCGCGCCCGACGCCAGTCCCCCCGCGACGAGGGCCTGGGCGGCGGGCGTGTCCGCAAAAGCTATCACGCGAACCGGTTCTTCGCTGTCAGCCCAGGCATCGAACATCGCGGGGACCGGCGCTTGCGGATAGCAGAACAGAGAAACCAGCATCTCGCCTGCGAGGCGTGGGGCGATGCCCCACTGCGCGAGAAAGGCTGCTTGCGCCGCCGTATCGGCCTGGAACGCCGCGCGGCGGGCGCTAATTCCCTGCTCCATGAGTACCCCGCCGGTATCAGCAGAGAACCCGGGAAAGAAAAAATACTTCACGAGCGGCGGTTGCGGCGATGGCAAGCCGTGACAGCGCCCTACCCATTGCTCGGCGCTCAGGTATTCAAGATTGATCCACACCGGCGGACGCGCGCGCGCCTGCATGGCCTGCACATAGGAGGCGGGCAACTCGCAGCCGAACGTCTCCACGACGATATCGGCGGGCTCCACTGCGGGCAGTGGCGTGGTCCACGCGCAGACCTCGACATCTCCCAGCATCTGCCGCGGTGCCCCGGCATCGAGCGAAGGCGCCAGTTGCCGGAACGCGATCAGGTCATCCACCCACAGCCGCACCGCGGCATGATGCTCATCGGCCAGTTGCCGCGCCAGGCGCCAGCACACACCGATGTCGCCGAGATTATCGACGACGGCACAGAACAGGTCCCAGCGCA
>CBDDRM010000228.1:0-9460 GCA_965233135.1 uncultured bacterium
TTTCTCCTGCTCTTCGCGCGTGGGAATCACATTTCCCCAGATCAGTTCCTCGAAACCGGTCTGCAGCGGAAAGCGGAACTCGGGGCGGCGCGCTTCCTCGAGCGAGCTCGGATAGGTTTCGTCGATGATGACCATCCAGCCTCCCGCCTTGATCGTGCGTGCCGCAGCGGCAACCACCGCCGGCCGGATTCCGGGCGCAATTTCGTGAAGAACCTCGATCATCACGACCGCATCGAATGCGCCGGTGGCGTCATCGACTTTCTCCTTGTGCAGGGAAACGCGGTCCGACAGGCTCGCCCTGGCGACTTTTTCCTGGGCATGCGCCAGGCTTTCGTCGTCGATATCCACGCCCGCGAGTTTTGCGCCGGGAAACGCTTTTGCCGCCTGCAACAGGAAATTGCCGGTACCGCAACCGATTTCGAGTATCGCGCCACCCGCGGCGAGCCGTTCCGAAAGGCCGGCCAGCGCAGGCAAAATCTTCCGGGCGGTAACAATCTGCAGGCCTTGCGTGGATTCGGCGATGGCCTGGTTGAAGTGTTCGCCCCGCCCTTGAAATGGTTTGGCCATGCCCGTCTGAAATGCTTCGCGGCAGCGGCGGAAATCGTCCGCAGCCACCTCGGTCCCGAGGCGCACGTACCCTCCAAGATAGCGGGGATGGGTCGGGCTGGCGAGAATTGCGTCCAAATGCGGTGCGAGTTGGTATTTTCCGGCCCGATCGGCATCCAGTATCTGCAGGCCGTACGCAGTCTTGCACCAGACTTCCACATAAGGCGGGTGCAGGTTAAGCCTGGCGGCCAATTCCGCGCCACTCAGACCCGGCGATTGCGCGAGCGCCTGAAACAGGCCCAGATGCACGCCCAGGTCGATCAAGTGGATCGTATTGAATCCGCGACGCCATTCGAAGATCCGCGCAACCTGCGCGTCAGCGGTGATCTGATTGTCGATCTCTGCCATGGCCTTTAACTCCGGGTAGGTTCGTGAACAGGAAAGTATACTGGGCCCCTCTGGATCAACGAAGCCTCCATGGGCGGACCCGTTCAATGAAAACGCTCAAATTGATTTGCACACTGGTACTCCTGCTGGCCACGGCAGCTTCCGCAGCGCCACGTACCGAAATCGGCGAACCGGCGCCTGAACTGAAAGGCACGCTGTTTTCAGGAGAGCCTTTTGACTTGTCCAAGATGCGTGGCAAGGTGGTGCTCGTCAATTTCTATTCGAGTTATTGCAGTTTCTGCGCTTACGAAATCGGCAATCTCGAACATTTCTACGAGCAGCACCGCGACCAGGGCTTCGAGGTCATCGTGGTGGGCGTGGACTTGCCGGAAGATCGTCATCGTGTCGAGCGCATGCTGAAAATCTATGGCTTGCCCGGTGTGATGACCGATGAACTGGAGAAGAGCGGGTTCGAACGCACTTATCCGACCCCTACGGCATTCGTGATCGACCGCGACGGCATCCTGCGCAGCCGCCTGCGCGGTGCGAAACAACCTTTTTTCTACGCCGAGACAGTGCTCCCGCTGTTACGCGCAAGATGACCGCCCCGGCGGGGTCGATTAGACCTTTGCTGCCGCGCGCGATCTGGCGGCAACGGCCACCCGTTGCGTCCAGCCGTAAGGATCGGGCACGCGTCCGTACTGGATATCGGTCAGGCTTTTGAAAAGCTTGTGCGCCACGGGGCCAGCGTTGCCGGAGGCAATTGCATGGCTGCCGCTTCGATAGCCAAGGCGGCCCACGGGCGCGATAACGGCGCCCGTGCCCATGCCGAACGCTTCGGTGATTTTTCCGGACTCGATATCGCGCATGACTTCGTGAATGTCGAGCCGGTCCTCTTCGACCGTATAGCCAAGATCGGGTGCCAGCGTCAGCAATGAATCGCGCGTCACCCCACGCAGAATGGCGCCGGAGAGCATCGGCGTGCGGATGTGCCGGCCCTCATAGACGAACGCGATGTTCATGGCCCCGACTTCATCGATGAAGCGCCGCTCCACGCCGTCGAGCCAGAGCACCTGCTGAAATCCCGCATCGATCGCATGCTCGGTACCCGCCAGACTGCCGGCGTAGTTTCCCGGGGTTTTCGCCTCTCCGGTTCCGCCGCGCACGGTGCGCACGTATTCATCGGCGACGAGTACCGACACTGGCTTGAAGCCGCCGGCAAAATACGGGGCCACAGGACTGAGGATGATGTAATGCAGAAAGCTGCGGCTGGCTCGGACCTCCAGCGTATGCTCGGTGGCGAGCATCACCGGGCGGATGTAGAGGGCCGCGCCGTCTTGTCTGGGCACCCAGTCATGTTCGAGCCCGACCAGTTCCGTGATGGCCTGCACATGCTGCGCGACGTCTACCTCCGGCATTGCCAGACGCGCCGCCGAGTGGTTGAAGCGCTCGGCATTCTTCCGCACGCGAAACAGGTTGATATCGCCGTCCGGGCGCGCATAGGCCTTGGTGCCGTCGAAAATCATCTGACCGCAATGAAACACCTGCGCCGCGGGGTCGAGGGCCAGCGGCTGATAGGGGCCGATTCGCGCATCGTGCCAGCCCCGGCCTGCGGTGTAGTGTTGCGTGAACATGCGTGCAGTGAAATGCCGCCCGAAACCCAGCGGATTCGGCAGACTTGATGGTGCCGATTGCGCGACGGGTTCTACACGGATGTCCAACTTGCTCATCAAACGTTCTCCTTGAGGAATCTCGTGACCAGCATTTTCCATTCATCCTCGAGCGGCATATCCGACGTCTTCTTGCCTGACCGCCGGTACCAGTAGGCTGCATTGGCAGGATCGCCTTCGATGCGATGCAGATGCGCGTGGATCTGCGCATAGGCCGGCGCCTCCTCATGCGCCTGCACGATCTTGTGGGCGCGGTGCCAGTCGCCTTTGCGCACATACCACAGCGCCTCCAGCGCCGGCGTCAATCCAGCCGGCGGCGTATCGTTTGCGGTCGTCAGGGTGAATTCCTGCAGGTTCATGGGCATGACGGGCTCAAGCCCGTCATTATCGGTGGATTCGGCAGATTGTGCCCGCTCAAAAAAACAGATGGGCGCCCGAAAGCACCCACCCCCCTTCCCCTTAAGGTTTCTTTTTGTGAGGGAATCTACATTCAGGAACTGGCCATGCGGGTGTCGAGTTCAGCACCCTGGTCGGTTGCGTATTCTTTCTTTACGTAGCGCGTGTTGTAGCCGTTGAACAGATGGCCGAGCAGGCCACGCTGCAAATCACTGGTGCCCATATACCAGTCCGCGACCGGGTATGTCAGATTCATATTGCGCTCCATCATGATCGGCTGGCTGTGGTGCGCGGCATGATGCCGGCGGATGGTGTTCACCAATGGGCAGTTGCGCACGAACCAGTTGTCATGCACATGGCAGCACAGATGGAAGGTTTCGTAGTTCAAATAATAGATCGGCGTCAGCATCATCAGGATGTAGCCGGCATTTGCCGACCAAAGGTATCCCAGAATGAGGGCCGCGGGCAATGTCATGAGCATGAATATGAGCAACGCATAAGGGGGGAACAACACGATGCGCCACTCGCGGTTGCTGTCGTAGGTCATCACCTGTGCCGTGAAATATTGATGGTGCTGGTGCGTGTGGCGGTGGTACACGGGCATCAGAATATTGCCCAGACCCTTGATGGGCCGATGCATGGCATTCTTGTGCAACCACCACTCGTTCCAGTTGTAGAACACCAGCACGGGGATCACGAACACCAGTTCCCACACGGTCGGATCCTGCACTTGCGCTGCGCAATACCAGATCACGGCTATGCCGGGAACGTAGATCGACAGCAAGTGGCCCCAGCCGTTGTACCAGGGGGCGATATTGCGCCGGTACTCGTCGCGAAATGCCGCTTGCTTGCGCGTGAGGATTCCAGCTTTTGTGGTCATGTTCAACTGGGGAAGCGGCCTGCTGATATATCAGTGATATGCGACACTACACGCCCCGGCCGCGCGGCGTCAAGCGCACCGCAGGCTAGTCGGCGCCTACCGTGGAGCGGGTAAATTCCTGAATGTAGTCGAGGAGGCGATTGGAGGACACGGCCGCCGCGTCCGCATCGCCATTGGCAATGGCAATGGCCACGGCCGCGTGAAGGGTGGCGGCGCGTGGCATATCGGCTGCCTGACGGTAGTGGATGAACCAGAAGCGCCGGGACAGCGAATTCATCAAGGCCATGGTGCTTTCCGCGTACTCGTTGTGCGCCGCGACAAGGCACAGTTCGTTGAAGGCCCGGTCCGTACGCATGAACATCGTCGTGTCGTCGCTGCGCGCCGCGGCTTCGAACGCCTTCGCCAGTTCGGCGAATTGCTTGCGTTCCTGGTCGCTGGCGCGCCTTGCCGCCGAACGTGCCACCAGGCGCTCAAGTTCGCGCCTCACCTCCAGCAGGCGCAGCTGCGAACCCACATTGATTTCGGAAACGACAATGCCACGCCGCGGCAGAATGTTGACCAGGTGCTCGCGCGCGAGCCGGTGCAGCGCCTCGCGAATGGGCGTGCGTCCTATCCGAAGTTGACGGCTCAGGGCCGCCTCCGATACGACCGACCCGGGGGCGAGCGCCAGCGTCACGATCATTTCCTCCAGCTTCGCGTACGCCCGATCGGTGAGGCTGTGATCGGTGTTGCGCTTGCGCACGGCTGCCGGTTGCGCGCTGCGTTTTGCGGCTGCAGGCATGTCGGGTCGGAGTTGTTTTTCGAGTTATGCGAATTATGCCCAAGTCACGCGGCATTGAACCGTGAAATACGGCATCGGCCGTACACTGGCCCGGACGCGGTTTGCCGAAGTAGCGTTCTTGCGCTATGTTGCGGGTCTCGTCTTTGCCCCCCGCCTTGCTCCATGACTACCGCCACTGCCGGATCATTTCGCCGCGACGCGCAGGTGATCAGCCTGGTCGGCCTGGCCCACGGCACCTCGCATTTTTTTCATCTGCTGCTGGCGCCGTTATTTCCGTGGCTCAAGGATGCTTTTGCCGTCAGTTACGCTGAACTCGGCCTGTTGATGAGCGTGTTCTTCATCGTGTCCGGCATCGGACAGGCGCTGGCAGGGTTTGTCGTCGACCGCATCGGCGCGCTGCGCGTGCTGTTCGGAGGCATTGCGCTGCTCGGCATCTCAGCGCTGGGATTGGCTGCCAGCCAGAATTACGCGATGCTGGTCCTGTTTGCTGCAGTGGCGGGACTGGGCAACTGCGTGTTCCATCCCGCGGACTTCACGCTGTTGAATCGCCGCGTCAGCGTGCCGCGGCTTGGCCACGCCTTCAGCGTCCACGGCTTGACCGGCACGCTGGGCTGGGCGCTGGCTCCGGTGTTTCTCGCTGGAATTGCGAGCGTGTCGACTTGGCGCGTCGCGCTGCTGGCCGCCGCACTGCTCGCGTTTGCCGTACTGGCCGTATTGATCGCACTGCGCCATCTGCTCGATCCGCGCGAAATCGACGAGGCGATCGCCGACTCGGCAAGAAAAAAAGACGTCTCGGGCGGGGCGCTGGGGTTCATGAAAGTGCCGGCCGTGTGGATGTGCTTTGCGTTCTTTTTCATTTCGTCGGTGTCATTCGGTGGTATCCAGAGCTTCGCGGCCACGGCGCTGCGCGAGCTGTATCAGATCCCGCTCACCTATGCGACGGCGTGCATCACAGCGTACATGCTGGCCAGCGCCGGCGGCATTGTCGCTGGCGGCTTTCTCGCCGCACGATTCGAGCAACACGACAGAGTTATTGCGATCGCTTTTGCAGCCGCCGCCGCAGTTTCGGTGCTGGTCGCGAGCGCGGCGCCGCCTGCGGCGATGGTCATCGTCCTGCTCGGCGCAATCGGATTCGGTTCCGGAGTGGCGGGTCCATCGCGCGACCTGCTGGTGCGTGCCGCCGCCCCCAAGGGAGCGACGGGCCGTGTCTACGGCGTGGTGTATTCGGGGCTGGACATCGGACTTTCCGGCGCGCCGTTGATGTTTGGCCTGCTGATGGATGCACACCACCCGGGCTGGGTATTCATTGGCATCGGCCTGTTCCAGGCCCTCTCGCTGATCCCGGTGCTCGGCGTCGGGGAAAGCGCGGGCAGGCGCCGAGGGGCCAAGGGGGAGGGGCGAGGGGTTAGGGTCTAGGGGCGAGGGGCGAGGGACTAGGGGCTAGAGGCTAAAGATTAGGACTCAAGATCAGTCAAGCGCAGCTGGAACCCTAGACCCTAGCCCCTAACTCCTCGCCCCTCGCCCCTGGAAATTGCGCTGATCAGCGCAATTTCAGTACCGCTTCACGTACCAGATCCATGAGTCCCGTGCCGCCGCCGTTGACGTAAGCCACAATCTCCTTGCGCATGCGCGGGTCCCAGAAACGTTTCAGATGCAGCGCCACGGCGTCCACCGCGACGGAATGATCCGGTTCCGCCTTGAAGAAATTGCCAATGTCGTTCGCCATGCGAACCAAGTGCTCGGTGTTCATCTTTTCCAGTCGCGGCCATCGGTCAGTCTGTGCGCGTCGTCGGCGTAAACCATGCACCGTTCGCCCCGCACGAAGCCTGCAAGGGTCACGTGCGCCTGATGCGCGATGCTTACCGCCAACGCAGTCGGTGCGGAAACCGCGGCGATCAAACCGATGCCGGCCATGGCCGCTTTTTGCACCATCTCGTAGCTGGCGCGGCTGGTAATCACGGCGAATCCCTGCGACGTCTCGACCTTGGCGAGCGCCAAGGCCCCGATCAGTTTATCGAGCGCATTATGCCGGCCGACGTCTTCGCGCACGCAGGACACCTGCCCGTCTCGATCGGCCCATCCTGCCGCATGCGTCGCGCCGGTAGCCGCGTTGAGCAATTGCAAGGCCGGCAATTGCTGCATCGCGCGCGCAATCGTTGCATGCGTCAATCGCTGCCCGGCCGCGACTTGCGGTACATCGCGCATCGCCTGCTCGATCGTCTCGGCACCGCACAATCCGCACCCCGTGCGGGCTGTCATATTGCGCCGGCGTTGCTCGATGACTGAAACGCGCGCGGGCGGGATGCTCAAATAGACGGAGTAGCCGGTTCGCTCCGGAACGATTTCGATGCCGCCGAGTTCGACTGGCGACTGAATCACGCCTTCGCTCAAGCTGAACCCCAGTGCCAGATCCTCGAGGTTGGCGGGCGACGCCATGACGACGACGTGCGGCACGCCGTTGTAGACCAGCGCAATGGGTGATTCTTCGGCGATCTCTTCCTCGACGGCCGACGCCGCGCCGCGCTCGATCTGCACCGCGCGTACGGTGCTATGCACCTCGTTGGCCAAATCGAACGCGCGACGAGTCACGGCGCTCAAGCTCCGCTGGCTTCCCGCTGCGGGAGCAAGTCCAGCTGCTCTTCGGTGAACTTGTGGAAGTGCTTCTGCCACGACGATGGCTGGCTCACGCGCGAAACTTGAACCGCGGTGACCTTGTATTCCGGACAGTTGGTCGCCCAGTCGGAATTGTCGGTCGTAATGACGTTGGCTCCTGATTCCGGGAAATGGAACGTGGTGTACACCACACCGGGCTGCACGCGTTCGGTCAAGGTCGCACGCAGAACGGTTTCGCCTGCACGGCTGGTGATCCCCGCCCAATCACCCTCCTTGATGCCGCGCTGCTCCGCGTCATGCGGGTGAATTTCCAGACGGTCCTCGCTGTGCCACGCATTGTTAGGCGTGCGCCGCGTTTGCGCGCCAACGTTGTACTGGGACAGGATGCGGCCGGTGGTCAGGATCAGCGGATACTTGCTGGTAGTACGCTCCTCGGTCGGTACGTACTCGGTGACTACGAAATTGCCCTTGCCTCGGACGAATTCCTCCACGTGCATGACCGGCGTGCCCTCGGGAGCTGCTTCGTTGCACGGCCACTGGATACTTTCCAGCTCATCGATCTTGTCGTAACTCACACCGGTGAAAGTGGGCGTAAGCAGCGCGATCTCGTCCATGATCTCTGATGGATGCTTGTACTTCATCGGGTAACCGAGCGCATTGGACAAAGCCATCGTGACTTCCCAGTCTTCCTTGCCGGCGAGCGCCGGCATCACCTTGCGCACGCGCGAGATACGCCGCTCGGCATTCGTGAAGGTGCCGTTTTTCTCCAGGAACGAGGAGCCGGGCAGGAACACGTGGGCGAACTTCGCCGTCTCATTCAGGAAAATGTCCTGCACCACGACGCATTCCAGCGCCTCCAGTGCATGCGTCACGTGCTGTGTGTCCGGGTCCGACTGCGCGATATCCTCGCCCTGGATGTAAAGTCCCTTGAAGCTGCCGTCGATGGACGCATCGAACATGTTCGGAATGCGAAGACCGGGTTCGTTGTCCAGTTTGACGCCCCAGTTCTGTTCGAACTGCGCGCGCACCCGGTCGTCCGAGACGTGACGGTAACCCGGCAACTCGTGCGGAAACGACCCCATGTCGCACGAACCCTGCACATTGTTCTGGCCGCGCAGCGGATTCACACCCACACCCTCGTGGCCGATATTGCCGGTTGCCATGGCGAGATTGGCGATGCCCATGACCATGGTGGAGCCCTGGCTGTGCTCTGTCACGCCCAGACCATAATAGATCGCCGCGTTGCCGCCCGTGGCATAAAGGCGCGCGGCACCACGCACTTGCGCCGCTGGCACACCCGTAACTTTTTCCATTTCCTCCGGCGAATTACGCGATTCGGCAATGAACGTCTTCCATTTGCCAAACTGCTTCATGTCGCAACGCGATGCCACGAAGTCTTCCTTGACCAATCCCTCGGTTACGACCACGTGCGCGAGCGAATTGATCAATGCGACGTTGGTGCCCGGTCGCAATTGCAGGTGATACGCGGCCTCGACGTGCGGCGTGCGCACCAGGTCGATGCTGCGCGGATCGGCGATGATCAGCCTGGCGCCTTCACGCAACCGCCGCTTCATGCGCGAGGCGAACACCGGATGGCCGTCGGTCGGATTGGCGCCGATCACCATCATGACGTCCGACTTCATCACTGAATCGAAATCCTGCGTGCCGGCGGATTCCCCGAGCGTAGTCTTCAGCCCGTAACCCGTCGGGGAGTGGCAAACACGCGCGCAAGTATCGACGTTGTTGTTGCCAAATGCCGCGCGCACCAGTTTCTGCACGAGATAGGTTTCCTCATTGGTGCAGCGTGACGAGGTGATTCCGCCCACCGCATCACGCCCGTATCTGGCCTGGATGCGCTTGAATTCCGACGCCGCGTAGTTGATCGCCTCGTCCCAGGATACTTCCTTCCAGGGATCGCTGATCTTGCTGCGGATCATCGGCTTGGTGATCCGATCCGGATGCGTGGCATAGCCGAAAGCAAACCGGCCCTTCACGCAGGAATGCCCGCGATTGGCCTTGCCGTCCTTGTTCGGTACCATGCGAACGACTTCCGAGCCCTGCATTTCCGCAATGAAAGAGCAGCCAACGCCGCAATAAGCGCAGGTCGTCGCCACGCCGTGGTCAGCCTGGCCTTTTTCGATCACGGACTTCTCCATCAACGTCGCCGTCGGGCAGGCCTGCACGCAC